>JAGWZS010000168.1 GCA_018971905.1 Rhodospirillales bacterium
GAAATGGTGCCCGAGAGGCTGTTATAAACGGTGCCGCCTTGCTGAATTTCAATCCCGGCATAAGAACCGTTGGTGCCCAGGGTTGTGCCGGTTGCCTCGATCATTCCGGCGTTCAGAATCGTGCCTTGCTGATAGAGTTGAACGCCGCCGGAAAAACCCTCCAGAAGCCCGGTATTTTTCACGGTGCCAGTGTACAATTGCACGGCATAATTAACGCCAGCGGTGATCGTGCCGGTGCTGGAATTGCTTAAATACGAGGCTGCGGTGCGGCTGAGGTTTACACCGGTTTGCGCGCCAAAAATACTGCCGGAATTAATCACCGACCCAGCGGATGCGATATAAATTCCAACCCCGAGGGAACCGTCGATCAGCTTGCTGTTATCAACAATCGCGGTGCTGGTGCTTGAATTGCCGAATATGGCAATGCCGCTGGCACCTTCGATGGTGCCGCTGTTTACCACGCTGCCTGGCGAACCAAGCAAGATTCCAACGTCGAAAGGGTTGCTGGTATTGGTACCATGGGTTTCGATCAGGCCGGTATTGTCGATTGAGAAATCCGCGCCTGCCGGGCCAAATACGGCCGCGGAAATGGTCTCTGGCGTGAGTGACCCGTTATTGTGGACCGAATAAACTCCGCCAACTCCATAGGCGTTGATGGTGCCGGTTATGGTTACATTTTGTGCCGTAGAGCTTAGGGTCTGTGCGGTATTATGGTACCCGGAGATTGTTTGCGACACAATAACCTCCTGATTCTAAGTATATTTTTTAAATATTAACAAATTTGTCTAGTCGCGTAAACGTTTCATTTAAAAACATTAAAATTTTTAGAGAGGAGGCGCATCCAAAAGCGCAAGTCAGGCTTCAATCCCGATCTTTGAACGGATTCTCTGTGCCGCGCAGATAAATCCTAATCGGCACGCCTGGCATCTCGAATGTTTCGCGCAGATTGTTCACCAGATAACGCTGGTAGGTTTCCGGCACCTGCTCGGCGCGGGTGCCGAATAACGCGAAGGTTGGCGGGCGGGCTTTTATCTGTGTGATGTAGCGCAGCTTCAGGCGACGGCCATCCACCAGCGGCGGCGGAAAGCGTTCAAGGGCGCCCTCAAACCAGCGGTTGAGCTGGCTGGTGGGAATGCGCAGATTCCACTTTTCATAGGTGTCGCGGATGGCGGGGAAGAGCTTCTTCACCCCCTCGCCGGTCTCAGCCGAAAGCGGCACCACGGTGATGCCCTTCATCTGGCTCAGCGAGATGGAAATACGGTCCAGCGCCGCCTTCTTCGCATCCGGCCGGTCTTCCACCGCATCCCATTTCGTCAGCGCGATCACGCAGGCGCGGCCCTCGCGTTCGATGAGCCGGGCTATGTGCAGATCCTGTTCTTGCATGCCCTGCACGGCATCCACCGCCAGCACCGCCATCTCGGCGCGCTTCAGCGCCTCGATTGAGGAGGAGGTGGACATTTTCTCCAGACCCTCATCCACCTTGGCGCGTTTGCGCAACCCGGCTGTGTCCACCACGCGGTAAAGTTTGCCGTCCGGGCCTTCAAAATCGGCGGAAACGGCATCGCGCGTCAGGCCGGGCTCGGGGCCGGTGATCATGCGCTGCTCACCCAGCAGGTAATTCAGAAGGGTGGATTTGCCCGCGTTCGGGCGGCCAACGATGGCCAGGTGCAGCGGCTTGTTCTCGCCGTCCTCATCCTCGGGCGCGGCTGCCGGCAGGCGTTCGGCAATCTCGGTCATGAGGTCGTAAACGCCCTCATTATGCTCGGCGGAAATCGCCACTGGCTCGCCAAAGCCCAATTCATAAGCCTCCATGGCGTTGGCGATGCCGCCGCGCCCCTCGGCCTTGTTCGCCACAACCAGAACCGGGCGGTTCTTCCGGCGCAGCCAGGTACCAAAATGCCGGTCCTCGGGAAGCAGCCCGGCTTTCGCATCGAAGATGAACAGCACCAAATCCGCCTGGTCCACCGCTGTGGAGGTGGAGGCGCGCATACGCCCGGGCAGGGTCTCCGGTGGGGCTTCCTCCAGCCCGGCGGTGTCTACCACCAGCACCTTGCGGCCATCCATCTCGCACACCGCTTCCTTGCGGTCGCGCGTTACCCCCGGCGTGTCCGCCACCAGTGCCAGGCGGCTGCCCACAAGCCGGTTGAACAAGGTGGATTTACCGACATTCGGCCGGCCGGCGATGACGATTCGCGGCAGTTCAGCCATAGGCCGTCAGGCGCGCATTGCGTGTGAGCTGCAGCAACATTCCATCAACCGCGATAGGCGGTATATCTGCTGGCGCGCCCAGTTTCACCGTTTGTGTCATTTGGCCGGTTGTGGCGTCCACCAATGCGGCTTCGCCATGGTCGTTCACGCAGATGAGTGTGTTGTTGACCAAGGCCGGGCCAGACCAGACAATGGGGCCGGTGTGCTTCTTCATGTTCTTAAAGGCGGGCAGCGCCGTGGCCCAGCTCACCAGCCCGTCGTCGGCATGAACGGCAGAAAGTCTGGCGTTGGAATCAAGCAGGAACAGGAACCCGCCGGAGGCGGCCGGCGGCTGGCTGCCAGCAGCCTGGTGGGTCCATACCTGGGCGCCGGAATGCAGATCCACCGCCATGAAGCTGCCACCGATATTGATGGCATAAACCACGCCGCCGGCGATTACCGGGGCGGCTACAACGTCTGAAAAATCCAGCGAGCTGGCTTGGCCAAACCCCGTGGCCAGGCTTTGCTCCCACACCGGCGTGCCGGAATTGGCGTCTATGGCGGCGAGCAGCCCGGTGGAGAACCCGGCGGTGATAATGCCATCCGCAAAGGCGGGGGCCCCTGTTATGCTGGCGGCGGTCATGGGCGGGGTGCCCACCGAGCCTGAGAATCGCCACCCAGGTGTGCCGGATTGCTCATCGAAGGTCAGCAGCAGATCATTCTGGGTGACCACGGCCACCAGCTCGCCCGCCACCAGCGGGGCAGAGCGTGCCGGAAAATCCAGAGGCTGGCGCCATAGTATCTTGCCGCTGCCTGCATCCAGCGCCAGCGCCTCGCCATAGCCGGTGCTGGCGTAGATTTTGCCGGAGTCGAAGACGATGCCGCCGCCGATGTTCTGAGAGCTGTTATGCTTGGGCCTGGTGTTGGTGCGCCAAAGCTCGGAGCCATCGGAAAGAGACAGGGCGCGAACATGCGCATCTGCATCCATGGTGAACACATGCCCGCCGGCAACCAGCGGACTCGCAACCAAAGGCTGGCGATACCCGCCGGATGCACCGATATCCGCGTGCCAGAGGGGCTTGAAGGTGAGAGGCCCGGCAGCGTTGCCTGGCGCGTGGGCGGCGTTGGCCAGGGGCTGCGCCCAGGTGTTCAGCGGCGTGGCAGCGGGCACGGTAACGGCGGGCGCGTTGGATGCCACAGCCATGCCTGACTGGTCCGGCAGAACCGGGATTTGTGTGCCGATAATGGGAGGCTTCTTGCTGGAGGACGAGCAAGAAGCCAGCAGGCCGAGAAGGCCGACAGTCGCGGTGCGGCGGCGAATCATGGGCAGTGTCATCCGTTCAGCTTGGCGAGCATGGCCTGGGCGCGGTTCTGCGCGCCTTGCGGGGCGGTGGGGTCGTCCTGCACCTGGGCGAAGAGAGATTTGGCCATCGCAACGTTGCCCTCGTTCAAATAAACCATTGCCTGCATTTCCCGCGCCAGACCATGATACGGGTTTTTCTCCTGCACGATTGGCTGCAGCCGGGCGAGGATGTCGGCATCGTTGTCGATGCCGATTTCGTGCTGGGCGAACAACAGGCTGGCGGCGTCGCGCATCAGGTTGGGTGCGGCTTCGTCAGCGCCCACGCGGCTCCACAGCAATGCGGCCTTGGGCAGGTCTCCGGCATTCGCGTAGAGCGAGGCGGCCCGCAGCCGGGCCATGGTTTTATAAATTTCTGGCGCGGATTTGGAAAAATCCACCAGTTGCTGGGCAATGGTATCGGCCGTCTCCGGGCTCACCGGTCCATCCGGCTGGTCCACGGGCTTGGTGAGGGCAAGATATTGCACCGCGGCCTTGTCGGCCAGCCGGGCCTTGCGGGCCTGCCAGAATTGCTGCCCGGCCACGCCAGCCAGCACCAGCACGGCCGCCAGCAGCAGCAGCCCGCCATAGCGCTTGGCGAGTTTCACCGCCCGGTCATGGCGCAGATCCTCTGAAACTTCGTCAAAAATATCTACCACGCAGCTTTTTCCTCTTTGCCGGGTTTGTCTTTAGCCGGGGTGGGTGCTGGCGGCAACGCAGGCCGTCAGCCGCTGTGCTGCGCGCTCTCGCCCCATCAGCGCCAGCAGGGGCGCCATTTCTGGCCCGTGTTCCTCGCCTGTAAGAGCCAGGCGCAGCGGCTGGTACAGCGCCTTGCCCTTGGCCCCGGTGGCGGCGGAAATGGCCGCGGCCCAGGCTTTCCAGCTCTCCGG
>JAGWZS010000169.1 GCA_018971905.1 Rhodospirillales bacterium
GGAAACGGCGA
The DNA here is from genome assembly GCA_018971905.1 of Rhodospirillales bacterium. Classification (GTDB taxonomy): domain Bacteria; phylum Pseudomonadota; class Alphaproteobacteria; order Acetobacterales; family Acetobacteraceae; genus Acidocella. The sequence goes on from JAGWZS010000169.1 coordinate 12, forward strand.
CGAGCCGAGCCAAGCGATTGCCAAGCACATCCCAAATCGCCGCAAGCCTCAGGTGCATGAGCAGGTACGCGCCGTTGTTCCAGCTGGCGCTACGCTCTACACGGATAGCCTCAAATCCTATGATGGCCTTCAAGACGATTACGTCCATTTTGCGGTAGATCACGCCATTGAGTATGTGCGCGGCGCCATTCATACGAATGGCATGGAAAATTTCTGGTCGCTTTTCAAACGCGCCCTTAAGGGCACCTATGTCTCAGTGGAGCCCTTCCATCTCAACGCTTACGTTGTCGAGCAAACATTCCGCTTCAACCAGCGCAAGGACAATGATGCCGGGCGGTTCCGCAAGGCGTTGGGTTCTGTCGCTGGGAAGCGTATTACTTACAAGGAGTTGACCGGACGTGCCTCAGTCGCAGCCGCCGCTTAAACCGCCCGACAAGGAAGGGGAAAACGAAAACGCCAAAACCAAGATGGAGCGATTCCGGCAGTTAAGCCAACGCCTGATGACGGTTCCAAAAGGTGAACTCGGCAAAAACACCCCAATATTGAAAAACGACGGAGAATCAGTGGAATAAGCACGAAAAAACGCCCCAAAGCGGCTTGCTTTGGAGTTTATTTCTAGACTTCCTTACCCAACTGTGCTTAATTAACCACAGCGATTAAGCCCTGTTCGGTCACGGATAGGGTGGGATTCGAACCCACGGGGGTGCTTCTGAGGGCGGGCCCCGGACGGTTTTAAAGACCGCTGCAATAAACCACTCTGCCACCTATCCAAGGTGATTACGGCCCGGTTAACACCGGGCCGTTTCCTTATGCATGGAGTCTGTCCGTATGGCAAGGCGAATCTAAACGGCGTACCCGTTTATTTTTTCTTGCGCAAAACAACGGGAGGGGCGTATAGCGTTTTTATGACCGACCTTTCTCCAATCGTTGCTCTCATCCAAGACGCAAAAACTCAGCTGGCAAAGCTGGAAGAGCGGGCGTCAATGTTGCGCGCGCAAATTGATGCATACGAAAAGACATTGCGGGCAATGGGGGGCGCGGAGACGTCCTTAGTTGCGACGGCCCTACCAAAAGCCGCGCTTCGAGTTAGCCGTACCGAGATAAAGGTACGAAAACGTAAGTTTGATGATAAGTGGGCCAGCGTGATTGATTTTATTGATCGTCACGTTGAAGGCGTGGGGTCAGATGAGATTTTCGAGTTTGCGTCCAGCATCCCGGAAATGGGGGATCTTAATCGTGACCGCCTAAGAAGTCAGCTTCATAACTTCACGCTTTCGGGGGTGCTGGAGCGGGTTTCGCAGGGAGTTTTTAAATTAACGGAGAACGGCAGGCGCCTAGTAGAATCTTCTAAGATTGAAAATTTAATCTGATGTTTGATGGCGAGCTAGCGGACGGAGGCTGGAAGGATGTTGTTGCGGGCGGACGGACGTATAGTCTTTCCCACCTTCAACCGTTTACAATTCAGGTTCCTGTAAATGAAGACGGTAGCAAGACTTATAAACTCTATGTGTCGTTTGGCTGCCACACATTCACTAAAAAATGGACTGATGAGGAAGCAGAAGACCACCGAATACGAGATGGAGGATCAAGCCGCTGCTTTTGCGTTACGCGCCATGCTCAATCATTATCGCTTCCGGCCATTATCCATGCCGGGGTGCGGGGGCGGGCTTATTTTAGTCAAAAAATCGATTATCTTTTGGTTGAAGATTTTCCAGGATTATCAGCGCCTTACGTTATATTTTTTCGGATTGAAAAAGCAAAAAGCTCAGATTTTGACGCGGCGATGTTTGTGGTTAGCGCATATGAAAAGCCCGGACTTCCTAAAAATTTGCCTAGGATTTTGTTCAAAACGCTTTTGGATAAAACCGTTAAAAACCAAAAGATTATACGACCAAAAAAATAACCCCCTAAAAAGGGGGCTATTTTGTGCGAGAACCTCCTTAACCTCTGCACACCGCAGAACCTTTTCAGGCGGGGCCGCTGTATTTCACTCGCCACAGACGACAGAGAGTTTATAGCGGGCTGTGACGAAAATGGCAAACCAAAACTTTTGAATACTGAGTCAAGTATATTATTACCAAAGTTTTTGTCCCAATTATGCCTCTGACAGAAAAAACGCCACGGCCTTTTCCACCACCTCTTTCTGGTAGGCATGCGGGCCGTCATATTCCACATAGGTAATGTCGTAACCCGCGTCTTTCAGCATTGCCGAATGTTTGCGCCCGGAACGATCGATGGGAATCTGCTCGTCCTTCGTGCCGTGAGACATGAAGATGCGCGGCGCGCCTTCCTGAATCTGTACGGTCATGAAGCCAGCGGAGGAGATGATGATATGCGTGACGAACTGCCCGTTGGTGAGGCCGAGGGACATGGCATAGCTGCCGCCGTCCGAGTGCCCCGCGAAGGCGAAATGAGTGGGGTCGATGGCGAAACGGTCCGCCACATAGGCGAGGGTGGTGTCCAGCCGTTCACGGTCTGGCCCATTGCCGCCGATCACGATGTCCCAGGTGGGGAACAAGGATTGTGGTACCAGCAGCAGAAAGCCCTTTTCCTCGGCATGGGCTTCCAGCATCGGCAGAATTTTTTGCGCGCTGCCGCCGCCGCCATGGAACAGCACCACGAATTTGCTGGGCAGTGCGGGGTCGATGCTGGGCGGCACCACCAGCAGCGGGTTGCGGTCATCGAACAAGGCCAGTTCGTGCTTGCCCGGCGGCAGCGGCGGTTGGGTGGGGCGGCGATGGGTGAAGTCCAGGTACCCGGCGAGATAACGGTCCATATAAGTCTCCTAAAGCTCGGCGGTGCCCGCCAGTTTTTCTACAAATGCCAGCATCACACGCGCCGCCACATCCACATCAGCCGCTTCCACATGTTCCGCCGGGTTGTGGCTGATTCCTGCCCGGCAACGGATGAACAGCATCGCCACCGGGCAAAGGGCCGCCATGCTCATTGCATCATGCCCCGCGCCGGAGGCGAGGCGGAACGAGCGCTGCCCCTGTGCCGCAATGGCCTCCGCCAGCAGGGTCTGCGCCGCGCCGTCGCATAAACAAGGGGCGAGTTGTTGCACGGTGGTGGTTTCCTGCCCGATGCCGCGCCGGGCACAAATTTCCGCGAGCCCGGTGCGAAACGCCCGTTCCGCCGCATCCCGCGCCTCGGCGGAAGGGGCGCGTAGATCGACCGCGAACACGCATTCGCCGGGGATCACATTGCCCATGCCGGGCCTGGCGCTGATCGCCCCCACCGTGCCGACGATTCCGGCTTGCGCCGCGATGCGCTCCAGCAGTAGCACCGCTTCGGCCGCCGCCGCCAAAGCGTCTTTGCGCAGATGCATCGGCGTGGTGCCCGCATGGTTGGCCATGCCGGAGAGCGTCACCGCCAGCCGTGTTTGCGCCGCGATGCCGGTGACGATGCCAACGGGCAGATTTTCAGCCTCCAGCACCGGGCCCTGCTCGATATGCGGTTCGAGATAGAGAAACACATCTTCCCGGTGCGGGGCGGTGCGTAGCCCCGTCGGGTGCAGCCCGAAGCCGCGCAGGGCTTCTTCCATAGTGACGCCGTCCTCATCCGTCAGGCTGGTTGGATCGTCCTTCAGCGTGCCGGAGATGAACCGGCTGCCGGTCATCGAGGCATGGAAGCGCGAGCCTTCCTCGTCGCCAAAAGCCAGGATTTCGATGGCGAAGGGCAGGCGTTTGCCTTGCCGGGCAAGCTCCTCCACCACGCCAAGGCCCAGCATTACGCCCAGCGCGCCATCATAGGCGCCCGCATCGCGCACGCTGTCGATATGCGAGCCGATGAGCAGGGTTCTGGGGCCGGTGCCTTCGTAACGGCCGATCAGCGTGCCCGCCGCGTCCAGCCGTACGGCCATGTTGGCGGCCTGCATCCAGCCCGCGAGTGTCTCCAGCGCGGCTTTATGCGCCGAGGTGAGAAAGCGGCGGGTCAAAGCGCTGGCTTCTTCACTGTAAGGGGGGTGGCGGAACAGGTCGCAACGGGCGATGGCGGTTTCACCAGGGGTCATGCGCCAGACCTAGCCGGATAAACCGATTGCCCGCAATGCCGCCCCTGGTTAGCATCTGCAGCATGGACGAGATGGCGAATTCGCAGGCGCTTCGGGTGCTGGCAGAGAAGGTACGGCGGGACTTGGCGTTACTGGATTACCCCGCCAAGCCCTGGGTGCGACCCCACGCCAGCCCGGACGGGCATGTTTATGATGTGCTGATTATCGGTGGCGGGCAGAGCGGCCTGGCCGCCGCCTTCGGGCTGATGCGCGAGAAGGTGGGCAATATTCTGGTGGTGGACGAGAACCCCGCCGGGCGGGAAGGCCCCTGGGTGACCTATGCCCGCATGGTGACGCTGCGTACGCCCAAGCACCTCATCTCGGTGGATCTCGGCCTGCCC
>JAGWZS010000170.1 GCA_018971905.1 Rhodospirillales bacterium
ATATCCACTCCGGCGTCCCGGTATGTCACGCTAGTCATGTCAGCCTCCGATGCGCTAAGCCAGCGCCATGGCGCTGCTTAAAAATTCCGGCGAAATCCTGCCGCCTTTCAACACAGGCGGCGGGGCCGCGCAATCTTCCGGGGTGGCTTGATGAGCGAAAACACCGATCCGCGGCGGTATCTGCGCGTGCAATGGCAGCGCCTGGCGCTGCTGCTGGCGGTTCTGGCGCTGCTGTGGCTGTGCTTCCGGCTGTTTTCCTCCATCCTGATGCCGTTTGTGGTGGCCTCCGGGCTGGCTTATTTCCTGGACCCGGTGGTGGGCCGGCTGGAGCGCGCGGGCATCCGCCGTAGCTTTGGCACCTTGCTGGTGGTGCTGGCGTTTGGCACTGTTGTCATCCTGTTCGCACTGCTGCTCTACCCGGTGATTGTGGCGCAGGCGGCGGCCTTCATCACCAACCTGCCCAGCTATATCCAGACCATCCAGACCGATTTCGCCAGGCTGATGCGCAATGTGCAGGACCGGCTGCCCTATTCGCTGCGGCTTAAATTGCAGGACCTTGCCTCCAACCAGGCAAGCTCGCTGGTTTCCTATGCTGGCAAAGCGGCCAGCAACATCATCGGCAGCGGCTTTGCGGTGGTGAATGTGCTGACGCTGCTGATTGTAACCCCGATCGTGACCTTTTATTTCCTGCGGGACTGGCCGGGGATTATCCGCCATGTGGATGGATGGCTGCCCCGCCCTTACGAGGGGCTGATCCGTGCCCAGGCGGTGGAGGTGAACCGCATCCTGTCCGCCTGGATCCGCGGGCAGGCAATCTGTTGCCTGGCCCTGGCGGCGATTTATGCCATCGGCCTGACCATCATCGGGCTGGATCTGGGGCTGATCGTCGGGCTTGCCGCCGGCGTGCTGTCCTTTATCCCTTACGTTGGCACCGTGCTGGGCAGCATTACCGCCCTGCTGCTCTCGCTCAGCCAGCATCCAGGGTGGAACGGCGTCATCTCGGTGCTGGCCGTGTTCGCCATTGGCCAGGGGCTGAATGATTATGTCATCCAACCCCGCTTCCTGGGCGACCGGGTGGGGCTTTCCGCGGTGTGGGTGATCTTCGCGCTGTTCGCGGGCGGGGCGGCGTTCGGGTTCCTTGGCATCATGCTGGCGGTGCCGGTTACCGCCACGCTGGGGGTTCTCGCGCGGTTCTGGCTGCGGCGCTATCTGCAATCCCCGCTCTACCTCGACGCGCCGCCCGAATGAGGCAACTCGCCCTGCCCTTTGAAGAGCTGGCCCCGCCCTACATTGCGGAAGATTTCTGCCCGGCGCCTTCCAATGCCGCGGCGCGGGACTGGCTGGCACGCCCGGAAGCCTGGAGCAATGGAAGGCTGGTGCTGTGGGGTGAGGCGGGCTGCGGCAAAACCCATCTGCTGCATATGTGGGCCCAGCAGCGGCGGGCGCAAATTGTGGACGGCACCACTCTGCGCGGCCTCGTGCGGCCCACCGGGCCCGTGGCCGTGGACGATGCGGATCTGGCCGCGGAACCCGAGGCTCTGCTGCATTTGCTGAACGCCGCCGCCGAAGAGGGGTTTGCCGTGCTGCTGGCCGCCCGGCAGCCGCCGGCACGCATGGGCTACAAGCTGGCCGACCTGACCAGCCGGCTGCGGGCCTCCGCCAGCGTGGAAATCCGCGCCCCGGAGGATGAGCTGCTGGAGGCGCTGCTCACCCGCTTTGCCGCCGCGCGGCAGCTAAGCCTGCCAATTCAGGTGCGCAATTTGCTGCTGCTGCAGTTGCCCCGCGCGCCAGGCTTCTACCGCGAGGCCGTGGCCCGGCTGGACCGCATGGCCATGGATGGCGGCGCTCGCATAACCCGCACCACGGCCGCCGCCATGCTGGCGGAAATGCTGGACGCGGTTTAAGTTTTTTACCTAAAACATAACATGCCAACCCTGAAGGAGTTGCTATAGTCCGGCCATGGACGACGTTATCCAGCTGCATCCCGTTGAGGGCATCTCCCAAAAATATCATGGCATTGACGATCCGGCGCGGTTCATCAACCGGGAACTCTCCTGGCTGGATTTCAATTTCCGCGTGGTGGGCGAAGCCCGCAACCCGCGCCATCCGCTGCTGGAGCGGCTGCGCTTTGTCTCCATCAGTGCCTCCAACCTCGACGAATTCTACTCCGTGCGCGTCGCCGGGCTTATCGGCCAGGCGCGGGCGGGGGTGCTGGAGCATTCAGCCGATGGGCTGACCCCCGCCCAGCAGCTGCACGCCATTAATGCCCGCGCCAGGGAACTGACCGCCGCGCAGCAAGCCGCGTTCAGCGAGGTGTGCGCCCTGCTGGCGGGCGCCGGGCTGGTGCTGCTTGCCGCCGCTGAGCTGACCACGGACGATGCCGCCTTTCTCGACGCTTTTTTCATGGAGCGCATTTTTCCGGTGCTCACCCCGCTGGCGGTGGACCCGGCGCACCCCTTTCCGTTCATTCCGAACATGGGGCTGGTGCTGGCACTTTCCCTGGCGCGGGATGACGACCGGGGGCAGATGTCCGCGTTGATTCCGCTGCCAAGCCAGATCGAACGCTTTATCCGCCTGCCCGCGAATGAGGGGCCGACCCGTTTCATCCTGCTGGAAGAGCTGGTGGCGATGAACATGCACCGGCTTTTCCCCGGCTTTTCGGTGGAAGGCGCCGGGCTGTTCCGGCTGATCCGCGATACCGACGTGGAGTTTGAGGAAGAGGCGGAGGATCTTGTCCGTTCCTATGAAACCGCGCTGAAGCGGCGGCGGCGCGGGGTGGCCATTCAGATTACCATTCAGGCGGACATGCCCGCCAGCCTGCGCGAACTGGTGGTTGACGCGGTGGAAGCCCCGGCGGACGAGGTTTACGTGGAATCCGGGATTGTCGGGCTGGCTGATGTGAAGCAGCTGATTGTGGATGACCGGCCGGATTTGCTGTTTCCGCCTTATACGCCGCGTTTTCCCGAGCGCATCCGCGACTTCGCGGGGGATTGCTTTGCCGCCATCCGCGCCAAGGATATTCTGGTGCATCACCCGTTTGAGAGTTTCGACGTGGTGGTGCAGTTTCTGCGCCAGGCGGCGCTCGACCCCAATGTGGTGGCGATAAAGCAGACGCTCTACCGCACCAGCCGTGACTCACCCATTGTGAAGGCGCTGATTGAGGCGGCGGAGGCGGGCAAATCAGTCACCGCCATGGTGGAGCTGAAGGCGCGGTTTGATGAGGAGGCGAATATCCGCCTCTCCCGCGCGCTGGAAGCCGCCGGCGTGCAGGTAGTGTTCGGCTTCGTGGGCCTGAAAACCCATGCCAAGCTTTCCTATGTGGTGCGGCGCGAGGCGGGCGCCCTGCGGGCCTATGCGCATTTTGGCACCGGCAATTATCACCCCATTACGGCGCGGGTTTATACCGACCTCTCGTTTTTTACCTGCGACCCGGCGCTGACGCGCGATGCGGCACGGCTGTTTAATTACATGACCGGCTATGCAAGGCCGGAGACGATGGAGCAGTTGGCTTTCTCGCCGCTGACGACCCGCAAGACCATCAGCACGCTGATCGATACCGAGATTGCCAACGCCAGGGCAGGAAAGCCGGCAGGCATCTGGCTGAAAATGAACTCGCTGGTGGATGCGAAGCTGATCGACCATCTGTATGAGGCAAGCCGCGCCGGGGTGCCCATCAATATCGTGGTGCGTGGCATTTGCTGCCTGCGCCCCGGTGTTGCGGGGCTTTCCGAGACGATCAAGGTGAAATCCATCGTCGGGCGGTTTCTGGAGCACGCGCGCATCTGCGTGTTCGCCGACGGGCACCCGATGCCATCGCGCCAGAACAGGGTGTTCATCTCCAGCGCCGACTGGATGGAGCGGAACATGGATTACCGGGTGGAGACATTCGTGCCCATCCATAACCCCACCGTGCACGCGCAGATTCTGGACCAGATTATGGTGGTGAATTTGCGCGACGATGCGCAAAGCTCAGAACTGCACGCCGATGGGACATGGGCGCGGGTGACCCCAGGCGACCCGCCAGCCTCGGCGCATGAGTATTTCATGACCAACCCCTCGCTCTCGGGCCGGGGCTCGGCCTTGCATGGCGGGCTGGCGGCGGAACGGGCCAAGCCGAAATACAAGCGCCGGGTGGATTGAGGCGGGCTGGATTTTTGCCGGGCCCTATGCCATACGCCGCGTCGGCCGCAATGCCCCAAGCCGTCCTAGCTCAGTTGGTAGAGCAACTGATTCGTAATCAGTAGGTCGCCGGTTCGATTCCGGCGGACGGCACCATCTCACGGCATATAAATATTTGACCGCAGCCTGCCAAAGCCATCCGGCGCTGAGGCTGGTGGCTCCAGCACCGCACCATCGCTGGCGCGGCGCACGGA
>JAGWZS010000004.1 GCA_018971905.1 Rhodospirillales bacterium
CAGCTCTTTCAGGTGGAAAGACAATGTGGCCGGAGGCAAGCCCAATTGCTCCGCCAACTGGCCGGCGGCCAAACCTTCTGGGCCCGCCTGCACCAGCAAACGAAAAATATCCAGCCGCGCCTCCTGCGCGAGTGCGGCCAGGGCGGCAATAATATTCGACTTGTCCATATTTCCATACTTATGGAATAATTTTCCACTGTCAAGCCGGCCGCACCATCCCCATGTCAGGCGCGAAGAGCGGCAGTGCCCCCATCGGCGCTTCGCCGTTATCCTCTCTCACCGCACCGCACAGTGAAGGGGATGGCGCGGCGCGCACGGTAAGTTGTGCTGGATCAATGACGCCCTAGGCGCTCCAGTTTAAACAAGCCGAAAATAGTAGAAGCTACCCATATACCGTTGGGCCGGGCAGCGGGGTGCGGCCGTGTTTCTTTGTCAACGTGAGGGTGTGACTATGAGCGAAACTCAGTACCAACATAGTGTGACCATGCCTCGGCTCAATGAGCCGGCACCGGAGTTTGAAACCAAGACCACTCATGGCCCGAGGAAACTCTCGGATTATAAGGGGAGGTGGCTGGTTCTGTTCTCACACCCGGCCGATTTCACCCCGGTTTGCACCACCGAGTTTGTGGCCTTCTCCAAGGCCTATCCGCGCTTCCAGGCGATGAACTGCGAATTGCTCGGCCTCTCGATCGACAGTAACTTCGCGCATATTGCCTGGGCGCGGAATATCGAGGAGAATTTCAGCGTCAAAGTGCCATTCCCCATCATTGAGGATCTCTCAATGCGGGTTGCGCATGCTTATGGCATGATCCAGCCTGGGGCGAGCGATACCTCGGCCGTGCGCGCCACATTCTTCATCGACCCCGAAAGCAAATTGCGGGCGATGGTATATTATCCGATGAGCAATGGACGCAGCATTGAGGAGTTTCTGCGCCTGCTTGAGGCGCTGCAAACCAGCGACACGCACGGCGTGGCCACACCAGAAGCCTGGAAGCCGGGCGAAAAGGTTATTGTGCCGCCGCCGCAGACACAAGCGGCCGCTGAGGCTCGCCATGATGAGGGCTATGATTACACTGACTGGTATTTCTCCCAGAAAGCCCTCTGAAATTTCTCATCTCATGGTAGCAATACGACGCCGGTTTCCCGGCGCCGACATTAACCAGCTCCCGTGGCTGTTTCCCCAGAATTCGCCGCATCGGCCCGCCTTATTTACAATTGATGGAGCCAAAATATCATGCGCCAGCTAAATGCCAACCCTATGCGTGGCCCCCGGCGGGGCAGGTCCGCCGCAAGCTCTGACAATGCCGGTTTTGGCGATCACCGGGCTACTCATGTCGCGCAAATACGCGCGATGATCGCGGCGCAGCCGGGTGGCGATTTGACGCAAGGCGAGCGTGACGGCCTGTTGTTGATGCGAGAGGAGGAGAAAATGGCCCGCGATGTTTATGTGCGTCTGCATGAGCGTTGGGGTTTGCGGCCTTTCGCGAATATCAGCGGCTCGGAGCAGGCTCATATGGACATGATGCAGGCCCTGCTTGAGCATTTTGCCCTGCCTGACCCAGCGCAAATCTTCGAGGCTGGACAGTTCCATGACGCCGCCCTGCAAAAACTCCATGATGGTCTGGTGGAACAAAGCCTGAAAAGCCTCGAAGGCGCGGTGCGAGTGGGGCTGCTGATCGAGGAGCTCGATATCGCCGATTTACAAAAAGCCAAACGCAAAACAAAAAAACCTGAAATCCTGGCGGTTTATGAGGAGTTGGAACGCGGTTCCCGAAATCATCTGCGCGCTTTTTATCGCTGGAAGGAGCATTTGGGCATCGCCTATCAGGCTTCGCACCTCCCCCAGGCCGAATTGGAACGCATCGCGCTATCTGCACATGAGCCTTGCACGTAACAGACATGAGCGCGTGGCTACGGCAGGGGGTGGTTATCATCACCAGCGCGCCGATGTGACTAAAATCTGCCAACCTTACTGTGTCATAAAGTTCTTGCCAGATTCGCTTCTTGTCTGTCAGACATTGGGCTTCTCATTCCTGGCGGCGAGGTTTGGGTCTCAAGGTTTTTTCGCGGAACAGCAATCACATTTTCCGCCTATGTCGAGGCGATGCCTGCTGCACTGGGCCAAGCTGATTGGTCTGCGTCGGATGTGAGACATCGATCAGCCAGTCATAAACCGGCACACCGGCGTAGCGTGCCAGCTTCACCACATCTTCCCGCGTGAAGCCACGGAATTCAATGGCGTCAAACATCCGCTCCAATATGCGCGCCGCGTCCTTTACCACCTCGGACATGGCAATATCGCCGCCACTTGGCCTCATAGTGGAGATCGGCGGGGCCCCCAGCGCCACGAGCACGGTGGTGCGCAATCCAGCGGAACGCTGCCGCCATTGCCGCTCGGCGCCGATGAGCGTGCCGAGTACGAAGGCCGTGAGGAACGCAACAAAGCTGGCGGGCATATGCGCGGCCATCGCCATGCCTCCGTTCAATGGTTCAAATTGTGGTAAAATCCCCATCCCATCACAGCGAGCATCACCATGATGTAAAGGCGCAAGCCCCAGAACACCGCCTGCTGCCACGGGCGCAGCACCACGCGGGTGATCTCCATCGGCGGCGCCAGCCAGTTCTCCTGCTCCGCGAGAGCTGCGAGAGCGTCTTCACCGTCTTTGTCGTAATAGCTCATGGTTTACCTCACAGCGCGTTGGGGAAGAGGGTCACAAGCCCGTACAACCCGTTACAGACGATTAGCAGCACCATCACGCCAATGGAGAGCGCGTTGCGCAGCGGTGAGTTCACATGCTCGCCGAGCAGCTCGCGGTCGTTCAGCAGCATCAGCAGGAACAGCATGGCCGCCGGCATGAACACGGTGGCGATGACCTGGACGGTGAGATTGAGGAACCCCACCGGCACGTTGGGCAGCATGAGGACGCCAGCGGCAATGGCCGTGCCGAGGATCGCCGGGGCGTAGAAAGGCAGGGCCTGCGCCGGTTTCAGGTTGAGCGAGCGTGGCAGATCGAACGCCTCGCCGATGGCCCATGCGGTGCTGGCGGTGATGACGATGGCGGCGATCAACCCCGCCTCGATCAGCCCCAGCGCGAAGATGATCATCGCGGCCCGGCTCACATGGCTGCCAATGGCGGCCAGCACATCGCCATCCCCCAGCGCGCTGGCATTGGGCAGCCCGTGCAGATATTGCGCGGCCAGAGCGATGATGGCGGCGGCCACCAGCACCATGCCGATCACGCCGAGCATCAGGTCACGGCGGCTGGCAGCGATGTCCTGCGGCAAAAGTCCTTTATCCACGACACAGGATTGCTGGAAGAAGAGCTGCCAGGGCGCGATGGTGGTGCCGATATTGGCCGAGACGAGGATGAGGAAAGATGCCGAGAGTAGCCCGCCCGGCACGACCCAGCCGCTGCCCGCGAAGGTGCGGCCGATCGCACTCCAATCCGGGTGTGCGCACAGGGCCAGAGGGATGAAGACCAGGTTGAGCGCGGCCACGATGAGCGAGATGCGCTCCCAGCTATGGTATTTCAGGAACAGCAGAATGCCGGTGATGAAGGCGAAGGCCAGCGGGATGGTGATGAGATAGGATACCCCAAACACGGCGCTGGCCACGCGGATGCCGATGAACTCAGTCATCAGCGTCAGCACGTTGGCGGCCACGAGGTCGATGAGCGAGAACGCCCCCCAGAAAGCGCCGTAGCGCTTCCAGATCATCTCGGCATGGCCACGCCGGGTGACGGCACCGAGACGGATGGTCATCTCCTGCACCAGATAGGCGATGAAGCCGAGCGGGAACAGCAGCGGGATGAACAAGGAAAACCCGTAGCTGGCGCCGGTCTGCGCGTAGGTAACGACACCGCCGGCGTCGTTATCCCCCAGCATCACGAGCAGGCCAGGACCAACCAGAGCCAAGCCCAGCGCCAGCCGGTTGGTGAGGGTGCGCGGCGCGGCGCGCAGCCGGGAAATACGGAGCCGGTCGCGCAGCCGCGCCTCCAGCCCCTCAGGCATGGAAAGCGGCGTGGTGGCGAGCGGGCGAACGCGGTGATGCTTGGCCATATCGGCGATCTCCGGCGTGAGCTGGGAGTGGTCGCTCCAGAACATCACGCGGCCCTCTGATTGTCTTGGATATCGATCAATTTCCAGACCAGCGCCAGGCGGCCGGTGGCTTGGTCCCGGCGCCAGGCGGCAACCAGGCGCCGGTGTGGCGCGATGGTGGCGAATACGGCCGTGTTGAGGCCCGTGGCCGGAACCGGCCGTACAGTGTTTTTGCGGAAGATCATCTCGATCCCTCCTTCAGGTTTGGCGTTGCGGCAAACCGGGAGGGATGTCTTGGGGTCAGCCCCGGCGGGCTGAACCTTCAGGATATCCTGTCCCGGCGTGGAAACAGACCTGGGCGAACGGGGCAGCGCGGTTCACTCGCCGACTGTCGCTCTCCGAGGTCTGGCTCGTAGATCGCGGGTTCATGTGGTCCTGCTCAAAAAGGTTGCGGATTACCTAAACCGGCTGGCACCGGTGGGCATTTGGCCGCTATACGAGCCTGGACAAATCGTCAAGCCCGCAACGCGGATCGTCTCACCCGGCGCGGCTGAAGACCCGCCGCTCAACCCGCGCGACAAGATGTCTCAGAAGGTCGAGCAGCAGCATGAACACAGCCGCGCTGATCATGATTGCCCCCAGAATCTTCCACCCAAGCGGTGCCATCAAGATGCCCATCCCCGCAACCAGCAGGCTGAACCCAACCATGGCGAGCGTGGCGGCGCCCAGCCAAAGGCTGGGCGCCGAGGACCAGAACCAGCGCTCCTCGCGGATGACATAGACGCTGGCCTGGATTGCCAGCATAAGGGTGAGGAAAGAGAGCGAGCGGATTTGCGGCAGCGGCAGATGCCAGATCACGCGCCCGGCCAGCAGCATCAATGCCGCATAGCCGAGCGTGGCCAAACCATAAACCCCGCCTTCGGTGATGATCCGGCCGATGCGCCAGCGCCGGGGATGAGAAGAGGGCAAGGCGCGATCCGTTGTAATCGCCATGGTCAGGAAATCATTGACGATCAGCAGCAGAACCATCAACAGCGGCGTTAGAACCGCATGTCCGGTCATTACCAATCCGAGTGCCAGATAAAGAACGAAGGCGATTTTACGGACCACCATCGACAGCGTGTAAGTGCGGATGCGCTGAAACGCCGCCCTGCCTTCACGGATGGCATCCAGTATGCCCGCCAGCCCGGGTGAGGTGAGCACCAGCCCCGCCGCCGCCTTGGCGACATCGGTAGCCGTTGAAACGGCAATGCCCATCTGCGCCTGGCGCAGCGCCGGGGCGTCGTTGGTACCGTCGCCGCACATGCCGACGACATGGCCGCCGTGCTGGAACAGCTTAACCAGGCGGAATTTCTGCTCCGGGAACACCCCGGCGAACACGCCGTAATCACCTGGAGCGGCCAGTGTTTCAAGCGTTGCCGAATCGCAAACATCGCCCGTGATGCCAACGGATTTGGCGATTACCCTGGCTGTTTCCGGCGCATCCCCCGTGACCATGACCACACGGACACCAAGATCTTGTAGGGCGGTGATGAGACCCGCCGCGTCCTCGCGCGGTGGATCGGCAAGGCCCAGTAATCCGAGCAGGACAGTGGTGGCGCCAACGGTCCGGGTGACGGCAAGCACCCGGCAGCCGGCCTCGGCCAGACGCTGCCGCGCCGCTTCCTGCCCGGCGGAAAGCGGCACTTGCAGCAACGCGCTAAGCGCCCCTTTACGAAGCAGGCTGCCATCCCCCAGCTGCGCTTGCGCGTATTTGCACGCTGGATCGAAAGGCGTGAAGTTCGTGGCTTCAGGCACCGCCACGCCGCGTGACCGCGCCGCATCGATAATCACCTGATCAACCGGATCAGCCCCCTCCGACGAAGCGGCGGCGGCGGCGGCCAGCACGGCATTTTCAGCCATGCCGTCAAAGCCGATGATTGTTTGAATCGACAGCGCATTCTGCGTTAATGTTCCGGTTTTGTCCGAGCATAGCAGGCTCATCGTCGCCGCCTCGTTGATCGCGGCGAGCCTTGTGGGCAGCACGGCGCCACGCACCAGCCGCCGGGCCGAAAGCGCCGCGGCCAGGGTAAAGGTGGAAGGCAGGGCAACGGGGATGGAAGCAAGCAGCGCCGTCAACAGCAAGGGCACGGTTTCATCAAAGCTCCGGCCGATCGCATGGGCATAGGCGAGCATCGCCAGCACCACGGCACCGTTGACCACGGCCAGATCCCGCACCACCGCCAGAACCGCGCGCTGCTCGCCGCTGACACCGTGAGCATCCTGCACCAGGGAAGCTGTTTTGCCAAAATAGGTTCGCGCGCCGGTGGCCACCACGATGCCGGTGGCCTCCCCCTGGCGGATCATCGCGCCGGCATAGGCCAGATCGCCCGGTTTGCGCTCAACCGGCAGGGATTCACCCGTCAGCATCGATTGGTCCGCCAGCACATTGCCTGCGGCGATTTTAATATCGGCGGGCACCACCGCGCCCAGCGCCAGCTTTACCAGATCGCCGGGCACCAGTTGGGATGCATCGAGACGCACCCAGCGGCCATCGCGCCGGACCGAGGCCATCACCGCCAGTGTCTGCCTGAGCGCCTTGACCGCTGCCTTGGCGCGGGCTTCCTGGGTCAGCCCCAGAATGGCGTTGAAAATCAGCAATACGAAAATAATGCCAGCTTGCAGCCCGTGGCCGAGAAACACTTCCAGCAGGATCGTGGCTTCCAGCATCCAGGGCAAGGGCGCCCATAATTTGGCCGCCAGCGCAAGCAGCCAGCTTTCGGATTTATCCGTAACCTCGTTCGCACCGAACCGCCTCAACCGGACTGCGGCTTCGGCGGCCGATAAACCCCGTTCGATGTCCGCGCTCATGCCGGCATCCGTTCTTGCTTTCATGCGCATGGCCGCAATAGCCGTTATGCGGCAAAACAACAACAAGCCGTTTGAACGAGATTATAATGCACCGGAATAGTAACTTAATGTCTCATGCCCAGGCGATATGATTGTGCCTTTTTGTCCGGCGAGAATCTCCGCCAGATCGCCTAGCGCGCCAATGGCGGCTGGATGGCCTGTATGCCGAACAAAATTGCAAGCCGCGGCAACCTTCGGCCCCATGGAGCCAGATTGAAAGGCCGCGGCATGCGCGGCGAGCGCAGCGGGTCCTGCTTTGGCGATCATCTTTTGCGCTTTGCTTCCGTAATCAAGATAAACCCCGCCGACATCGGTTAGCATTACAAACAGCGCCGCGCCGGACTGTTCTGCTAGGAGTTCGCTCGTCGCATCTTTATCGACCACCGCCTCCACTCCTGTAAGGCAGCCATCCGCGCCGGCGCAGACAGGAATGCCTCCGCCTCCAGCGCAGATCACCGTGACGCCGGCGCTGATCAGCCGGTTTATGGACGCGATTTCAACGATGCCTTGTGGCTGTGGTGAGGCCACCACACGGCGCCAGCCCTTGCCATCTGGGGCCACGGACCAGTTATGCTCTGCCGCCAGTCGCTTGGCTTGATTCTCATCATAGACTGGTCCAATTGGCTTGGTGGGCACCGAGAACGCAACATCCGTTGCATCCACCAGGGTTTGTGTCAGCACCGTCGCCACCTCGGCACCTGGCGGCAGCGCGTTGCGCAGGGCCAGCTCCAGCGCATAACCAATCCAGCCCTCGCTTTCAGCACCCAGCACATCGAGGGGCAAGGCCCCTTCCACCGGACCAGCCAATGATTGCAACGCCAGCAATCCCACCTGTGGACCATTACCATGCGTTATGACCAACTTGTGCCCCTTCAAAATCGCGGCTGCCAATACGCGTGCCGCCGTAATAATGGCACGATGCTGATTTTCGGCCGATAGCCGCTCTCCTCGCCTGAGCAATGCGTTGCCACCAAGCGCCACGACGATCAGCATGTCACTTAGCCTAATGTCGCAATGAGTATGGCCTTGATCGAATGCACGCGGTTTTCAGCCTGCTCGAACACAATGGAAGCCGGAGATTCAAAAACCTCATCAGTGACCTCCATCGCGGAAAGGCCAAACCGCGCCTCGATTTCTTTTCCGATTTTTGTTTCGGCATTATGAAATGATGGCAGGCAATGCATGAATTTGGTGAATGGATTTTGCGTTGCCGCCATCAATGCCGTGTTCACCTGATAAGGCTTCAGCAGCTCGATCCGCTCTCCCCAACGCGCTGTATCCTCCCCCATAGAGAGCCAGACATCGGTATAGATAAAATCCGCGCCCTTTACCGCGGCCTGCGGGTCAACCTCGTAGTTGATCTTGGCCCCTGTCGTGGCCGCTATCTTGGCAACATGCGCGGCAAACTCCGCCTCGGGCCAGCGCGCCGCTGGTGCGCCGATCGTAAAATCCATTCCCATCTTCGCGGCGCCCACCGCAAGTGACTTTGCCATATTATTATGCCCATCACCCATGAAAGCGAAGCGGATATCGGAAAGATGCTTATGCGTGAATTCACGCATGGTCATGAAATCCGCCAGAATTTGCGTCGGGTGCGAGACATCGGTTAGCCCGTTATAAACCGGCACACCGGCATGGTGCGCCAGCGTCTCTACATCTTCCTGCGCGAAGCCGCGGAACTCGATGGCATCGAACATCCGTCCCAGCACGCGCGCCGTATCTTTTACTGTCTCGGACATCCCAATATGACTGCCACTTGGTCCCATATAGGTTACATGCGCGCCCTGATCATGCGCCGCCACTTCGAAGCCACTGCGCGTACGCGTTGAATCCTTCTCGAAAATCAGCGCAATATTTTTACCATTCAGGCGCGGCCGCTCGAACCCGCCGCGTTTGGCGGCCTTCAAGTCCTTTGCCATATCGAGTAAAAACTTAATCTCCACGGAGCTCAAATCGTCCAGCGCCAACAGGCTTCGCCCATGCAAATTTATCGCCATATCAATTATCTCCCTTAAATCGCATCACGGGTGAGTGGGCAGCTCATGCAATGTCCGCCGCCTCTACCCCGGCCCAGTTCGGAGCCATCGATGGTGATTACCTCGATCCCGGCCTTCCGCAATAGTGTATTGGTATAGACATTGCGGTCGTAACCAATCACCACGCCAGGCGCCACCACCAAAACGTTATTGCCATCGTCCCATTGCTCACGCTCGGCCTCGAAACTATCGCCACCCGTGGGCACCACGCGTAATTTCTTCAGGCCAATGGCCTGCGCCACCACGTCGATGAAAGGCTTACGTTCATCCACGATCTTGATCGCATTCGTACCATCCCCCGGGTATAGTGAAAATACCTTGAGATGATCGACAATGTCAGGAAACACCGTAACGAGATCGTGGTCACAGAAGGAGAATACTGTATCAAGATGCATGTTCCCACGCTCGCGCGGCATCTGTGCGGCGATAACCCGGTTCGCGGCGCCGTGCCGAAACAGCCGCTTGGCATATTCAGTTACCGCTTGAGGGGTTGAGCGCTCACCCATGCCAATCAACACCACCTCCCGGCTCACCGGCATCACATCGCCGCCTTCCAGGCTCATATCGCCCAAATGCTCGCAGGCGGCATCGAGATAGCGTGCAAAATCAGCCTGCGCGAAACGCGGATGGAAACGATACACAGCGGAAAGATTAATTGCCTCTGGCCGCCGCGCCGGCCAGTACATTGGGTTGATGAAAACGCCTTTGCCGACCCAGCAGGAACTGTCGCGCGTGAAAAGCTGATTAGGCAATGGGGGAAGGATAAACTCATGTGGTGCGCGCGTTTGCGCAAACAGCCCGGTGGGGACAAAAGGCAGCTCGGCGCGGGCGATGCCACCGATCAGGCAGGCGGCAAGCCGGGTGGCGGGCATTTCATCCAACCAGGCGCGTACCTCCTCCGCCGTGCCATGCCCCAGATGCAGCACATCGGCACGCCGGTCTAACAGCCACGCGCGCGCCGAGGGATTTTCCATAGTCTGTGCCAGCATCGTGCCGAATTCATGCACGACAACATTGTGGTCCCGTAGCGTATCGACGAATGCATCATGCTCCTGGCGTGCCTCTTTCACCCAGATTACATCGTCGAACAGTAATTCGTGGCAATTACCTGGCGTCAACCTGGTCAGGCTCAACTCTGGCCTATGTACCAGCACCTCACGCAAAATACCGACTTCTGAATATACGCCCAACGGAGCTGTCATTTCGAATTTCCCCTTGTTAATTCGGATTACAGAAGTGCTTCCGAGGCAATATGGAATCCTATTGTTCCATGCACCCCACCCATCTAAGGAGATAACATGAGTCGAGCCATCTCATGTTCCACTCTCTTGGCATGAGCCGCGCGCAGGGGGGCATTCAAGTTACCTTTACAATGCCCTTGAGGAACAGGGTAAGCGCCAGCACCGCCACCGCCAGCAAAAGCCCCACAGCCGCTTTTTCGCCACGGGAGAAAGCTGTTAAATTCGGAAAATGCTCACGCTTGGCATACCAAAACACTGGCACGCCGACGGCGAACACGATGGTCGACATCAGTAAAAACTCCGGCCCCGCCGCATAGAGCAGCCACGCCGAATAGACCGCGCCCAGCGCCCCGGTAATAAGCGCGGTATTGCGGCTTTCCGAATGTGTTTCCACATAGCCGGGCTTGAGCGCATAGACAGTCAGGAACAAGGCGCTGGCAAAATACGGCGGCAATATCATTACGCCGGTAATATCCACCAGCCATAGCCAGGCATTATGCGCGAACAGCACGATGAACAAGGTTGCCTGCATGACGATGCTGGAGATCAGCAATGATGGCGCGGCCGCATGAAAGCGGTTTTCAAAAGCAAGAAATTTTGGAAATACCCCGCCTTTGGCGCCTTCGAAGGGAAGCTCCGCAACCAGGATCGTCCAGGCGAGCCAGCAGCTCAACACCGCCAGTAGCAGCGAGACATTAATAAACACCGCACCCCACCGCCCGACCACCGCGGAAAGCACATAGGCCGCCGATGGATTGGAGAGATTGGCCAAGTCCCCCTGGTGCATGATGCCAAATGGTAAGATCGACAAGCCAGCATAGAGTAAGGTGCAAACGCCAAGTCCGATAAAAGTCGCTGGGCCGACATCGCTCATTTTGCGGGCGCGATCGGAGAGCACCACCGCTGCCTCAATCCCGATGAACACCCAAAGCGTGACCATCATGGTACTTTTCACCTGGGTGAACAAGCTGCCAAGGTGGTTCTGCTGTCCCCATATATCGAAGGTGAACTTACCGCCCGTCATGTAAAATGCCATCACGATAAGCGCAAAGCTAATGGTGGTGATATTCAGAATGCTCGCCAGCACATTCAACGCCGCCGTGCGTTTTACGCCCGAGAGCACGACGCCGCACATTACCCAGATGAGCAATGAACCGCCAATGATTGAAGGCCAGTTCTGCCCGTTGCCAAAAATTGGAAAGAAATAGCTGAGAATCTGCATGATCAGCACAGCGAAGGCGACATTGCCGAAAGCCGAGCTGAGCCAATAACCCCAGGCCATCTGGAAACCGGCAAAAGGTCCAAACCCTGCCTGGGCATATGAATAAATGCCACCTTTCAGATCAGGCCTCTTATCTGAAAGAATACGGAAACTATTGGCGAGAAAATACATGCCGATGAACGTGACTACCCAGGCGATGGCGATGGCCACTAGCCCAGCCCCCTGCGCCATGTTTTGTGGCAGGTTGAACGAACCGCCGCCAATCATCGAGCCGACGACGACGCCACTCAACAAAATAACGCCAAGCTTTCGGCTTTCAGGTTGGCCACCTTGCGCCTTACCGGATGGTGTGGTGGATATGGAAGTCGACAAAGAACTCTCCATGCTGGCTCTCCCTAATTACAACTTCTTTACGTCTGTTTTAATCGGATGGTATTGATCTTGCTCAAAGTCGCAAGCTTTTCCCGTTCGTATTCCCGGGAATGGCTGATCATGCTGGGCAATAGATTTTAATCACCCATGTCTTCGGCCGTAATACGTTCCTCCTTCCACGGTAATACCGTGAGTTTCGTGCTCAAAGCCGGGGAATTGCCGGTCGAACTCTTGGAGTGCCGCAAGGTAGCGCAGCACCGGCCCATCATGCGCCCCCACCGCCTCACCAGGCATCAGCAATGGAATGCCCGGCGGATACGGCACGATAGCAGTTGCCGCGACGCCATCCGCGAGCTCCGCCAGCCCGGCGCGGGCACTTTCTCCCCGCACCAGCCGGTCATAGGCCGCGGCGGGTGTGCAGGTTGCGTGCGGCTCGGTAGTATAGGCCGTCTCCAGCAATTGCGGCATCCGGCTCATCCGCATGGCCTGAAACATCGCCGCCGCCAAATCCTTTACCCCTTGCGCGCCATAGGCGGCGGAACGACTGGCGACCAAGGCGGGCATCGCCCGGGGCAAGGGCGTGTTGGCCTCGTAATCACGCTTGAAATCCATCAGGGCGTTGATCAATGATCCCCATTTACCCTTGGTCACGCCGATGGAAAATAGAAACAGGATAGAGAAATTCGCTGTTTTTTCGACAATAATTCCACGCTCTGCCAGATATGCCGAGAGCAGCGCCGCTGGAATGCCGGTTTCCGCCATATCGCCGGATGGGGTGATGCCTGGTGTTACCAACGTCACCTTAATCGGGTCTAACATGCAATAATCTTGCTCAAGCGCGCCAAAGCCGTGCCAAGGTGCATGAGGCTCCAACATCCAGCAAGCCGGACTCTCCGCCAGCATCGCCGCCGGCGCGTCCTCGAAACGCAGCGTATGGGCACCGTCACGCACCTCTTCGGGCTGCCATGCCGAAAAAAACCAATCGCCCCGCGCGCTGAATTGCGTATGCAGCCGCGCCAGCATTTGGCGAAAGGAAATGGCTTCGGCGATGGCTTCTCCCGTCAGCAGCTTGCCACCCGCGCCACTCATCATGGCGGCACTCACATCGTTGGACGCAATGATGGCGTATTGCGGCGAAGTCGAGGCATGCATCATGAATGCCTCATTAAAGCAGCTTGGCTCTATTTTTACGCGGCCCTCGCGCAGATGGATCATCGATGCTTGCGACAAGGCCGCCAGCAGCTTATGTGTTGACTGCGTTGCGAACACGGTGGGGCCGCTACGCGCGAACGCCTCTGGCGCGCCGCGCATGGCATGGCGGCCACGATAGAGCGGGTTGAAGCGCGCATAAGCAAACCAGGCTTCATCGAATAGCACCCGGTCAACCGACTTGCCGAGTTGCTCCTCCACCCGCGCGGCATCGTAGCACAACCCGTCATAGGTGGAGTTGGTGACGATGGCCAAAGCCGGCTTTTCGTTTTTGCCGGCGAACGCCACGCGCCCGATACCACGGGCAATAGCATCGGGCGCAAAGCCGCCAAGCGGAATTGGGCCGATGAGACCAAGATGATTGCGTTGCGGCATCATATAGACCGGAACAGCGCCTGTCAGGCTGAGGCCATGTTCAACTGATTTATGGCAATTCCTGTCCGTGAGCACGATTTGCCCCCGTGCCACCGTTCCCGTCATCACCACCCGGTTGGAGGTGGAAGTGCCGTTGGTCACGTAATAGGTTCTGTCCGCACCAAACACATGCGCGGCATATTTCTCGCCATCGCCAATTGGGCCTGAATGGTCGAGCAGCGAGCCAAGCTCACCGACGGAAATGGAGAGGTCAGAGCGCAGCAGTGTTTCGCCGAAGTAATCGTGAAAAACACGGCCCACCGGGGAGCGTAGAAACGCCGTTCCGCCAGTATGGCCGGGTGTGTGCCATGAATATTCGGCTTCCCGGGCAAATTTAACAAGGGCATCGAACATTGGCGGCAGGAGCGCGGCGCGGTAGCGCTGCACCGCGGCCACGATGCGCTCGCTGATGAATTCCATCGTGTCCTCAAGCAGCCAAATGAATTCATCCGCTTGCTCCATCACCTCGGCTGGCACATGCGCGGCGTCACTGCGTTCCGCCAGCAGAAACACCGGCACCTCGGCATTGCGGACGCGAAGATCCTTCAGCAGGTCCACCGCGTGCCTATGGCCGAGATCGGTTTTCAAATCCCAGTCCAGAATCACGGCCTGCAGGTGCGGATCGGAATCGATCACGGCCTGTCCATCTGGAGCGCTGGTAGACACCGTGGCTTCCACATCATGTTCCTGCAGGTCTTGGAGCAGAATGCGTGCCGCACGCCCGGCCGCGCTATCCTGGCTCGGCTTGTCGCTCACCAGCAGCACACACATTGGCAGAGTTTCGGGCTTCTTCGTCCTCGTAGGCATGTTTTGCCCCCTGATAGTACGATATTGGCATAATCGGGCCGGACGCAACTTGATCCTGATCAAGGAAGAAGCGAATTTTTCCAGCTAGGCTTTCACACCCTCCAGGAAAGGGAGCTCAGATGCGCTTTGAAACAATGTTCCGTTTTCTAACGGCTGTAGACATGGCGGGAATGAGTGTAACAGAAAAACGCCATCTCAATGGAATCATGACGGCGCTTACGGCACGGGAAATCAGCGTTACCCCAGCCGCGGATTTGACAGATGCGATGCAGGCCGTGGCGGCGGACGCGGCCATTGGCTGTGTCCTGGTTGAATGGGGCGCCAGCGCGGCGTTCGGCGATGTGGAAGACTTCATCAGCCAGGTACGCGGCCGCGGGCTGGAGATGCCGGTCTTTCTGCTCGCCCGAAGGCACAAATTCCAGGACATCAGCGCAGCCATACTCCGGCATATCACCGGCTATGTGTTCTTGGGTGAAGATTCCCCCGATTTCATTGCCCGTAATCTTGCCAATCATCTCGACCGTTATGCGGATGGTTTGAAAACGCCGTTTTTTGGCGCGATGGTGGATTATGCCGAACAGGGTAATCAGCTCTGGACTTGCCCCGGCCATAATGGCGGGGTGTTTTACCGTAAAAGCCCGATTGGCCATGTGTTCGTCGAGCATTTTGGCGAGGCGGTGTTCCGGAACGATCTCGATAATTCGGTCGTCGAGTTGGGTGATCTGCTGGTGCATGAAGGCCCGGCACGCCAAGCGGAAATTGCGGCAGCGGAGATTTTTGGCGCCGAGCGCACCTATTTCGTGCTTAATGGCACCTCCGCTTCCAACAAAATCGCTCTATCGGCCATTGTGGCGCCTGGCGATCTCGTGCTGTTCGACCGCAACAACCATAAGGCGGCGGTACATGGCGCCTTGCTGTTTGGTGGCGGTATTCCCATCCACCTACCCGCCACGCGCAATGCCCATGGGCTTATCGGCCCGATTGCCTGGGACGCCCTGGATGAAGCCGCCATCCGCGCGGCAATCGGCAATAACCCTTTGGTGAAAGACAAAACCATCGCCAGCAAGCCACGGCCGTTTCGCGCCTGTGTGCTTGAGCAATGCACTTATGACGGCACAATCTACAACGCGGAAATGATCCTGCGAAAACTCGGGCCACTTTGCGATTATATATTGTTCGACGAAGCCTGGGCGGGCTTCATGAAATTCCATCCATTATTTAAGGGGCATTACGCCATGGGGCTGGAGGTGAAGCCGGGGGATCCTGGCATCATCGCCACACAATCCACCCATAAGCAGCTTGCCGGTTTCAGTCAGGCTTCGCAGATCCACGTGAAAGACTCCCATGTGCAGGGCCGCGCGCGGGTCGAACAGCGCCGCTTCAACGAATTATACATGCTGCACTATTCAACCTCGCCTTTTTATCCGCTGTTTGCTTCGCTCGATGTCGGCGCGCAGATGATGAAAGGGCGTGCCGGCGAGGTGCTGTGGGATGATACAATCCGCCTCGGCATAGAAATCCGCAAGGCACTGCGCGCTTTGGCCAAGGATTTTTCCGCCCGCGCCAGCAATGCGGGGGATGGCTGGTTTTTCGATCCCTTTGTGCCGGATATGTTCAACGGTCGGCCCTGGGAGAATATTTCCACCGATACTCTCGCCAGCACATCTGATGCCTGGGCGCTGGTGCCCGGCACCTCATGGCATGGCTTCCCGGACCTTGCTCCCGGTTATGCGATAACCGACCCCAATAAACTCACCCTGCTCACCCCGGGGTTTGACCGCAGGACCGGCACCTATACGGCGCATGGCGTACCCGCGCCAGTACTGGCCGAATTCTTGCGCGAGCGTAGAATCGTACCCGAGAAGAATGATTTCAATTCCATCCTGTTTCTGCTCACGCCGGGGCTGGAGGCCAGCAAGGCTGGCACGCTGCTGGCGGCGCTTACGGCCTTCAAGGAAATGCATGATGCCAACGCACCCCTGGCCGCGGCCATGCCAGATTTCGCGGCACGCCACGCCGGAGCCTATGCGGGCATGGGATTACGCGAGCTCTGCGCCGCCCTGCACGATTTCTACCGCCGCCATGAGGCCAGCCGCCTGCAAGGGGAGTTGTTCCAGGCCGAACATCTGCCACAGCAAGCCGTCCCCCCGCGTGAGGCGTGGGAGAACCTGATGCGCAACAAGGTGGATTATCTGCCCCTGGAAGCGCTGAGCGGCCACATCGCCGCCACCACGGCGCTGGTCTATCCGCCCGGTATCGGCCTCGTGCTGCCAGGTGAACGCTATGGCGATGAAACTTCCCCGCAGCTCGCCTATCTGCGCATGGTCGAGGAGGGAGGCAACTTGTTTCCAGGCTTCGAGACTGAAATCCAGGGCATCTATCGCGAGGTGGGCAAGGATGGGCGCGTGCGTCTGTTCAGCTACGTGCTACAGGAGTAAGAGGACCATGGTTCATTTGGCAACAGAGGTACATTGATGTGGCAACACGCATGGCCGGTGCTCAGAAAGCTATTTCCGATAACTCCTAAAGAGAAAGCATTTGACATCGTCATCTAAAGCATGGCGGCTTATGCCCATGAGATTTTTTGCTGGCCTTCGTCCATTCACGCGTGCAAAAGCCTTTCATAACGTCTTCGCTGGCGCAACCCTAGCCTCGATGAACATCCCTCAGGTTCTCGGTTACACACGTATTGCCGGCACGGCGCCGATCACCGGTCTCTACACCGTGCTGCTGCCGCTGCTGGGTTTTGCGGCCTTTGGCGCGTCGCCCCATCTCGTGGTCGCCGCCGACAGCGCAACCGCTGCCATTTTTTCGAGTTCGCTCTCACGCATGGCCACGCCTGGAAGTGAGCATTACATGGCGCTGACCAGCATGGTCGCGCTAATCACATCCGGATTCCTGCTCGTTGCCCGCGTTTTTAAGCTCGGTTTCCTGGCCGACTTTATGTCGCGCACGGTTCTTGTTGGCTTCCTCGCTGGCGTCGGCGTACAGGTCAGCATTGCGATGCTCGGTGACACACTGAATCTCACCACAACTTCACAAAACAGCCTGGTCCAAGCGTGGCAGCTTGCCCATACCATATTACACAGCAGTTTACCTGCTGCTTCGATCTCTCTCTTGGTTATCATCGCAACTCTGTCTGGCAAGCGTTATGCGCCCCGTGTCCCCATACCGCTGCTGAGTGTTGTCAGTGCCATTGCCGCGAGTGCCGCCTTCCACTTCCAGGCGCATGGCATCGCCACCATCGGCAAGATTCCCGCTGGATTACCCTCATTTGACTTCCCGGCCGTCACTTGGAGTCAAACGCTCGCGATCGTGCCAATTTCTGCCTCTTGTTTTGTCATGATCATTGCACAAAGCGCAGCCACCGTTCGTGCCTTCGCGGCCCGCCACGACGAAACAATCGACGCTGATGCCGATATCATCGGCCTAGCTGTAGCCAACGCGGCAGCCGCGCTCAGCGGAGCATTCGTCGTCAACGGCAGCCCAACGCAGACCGCGATGGCCGACCAATCCGGCGCCACAAGCCAGTTCGCGCAGGTTATTTTCGCTGGGATCGTTCTTCTCATCTTGCTCTTCTTTACCAGACCGCTGCAATATCTTCCGCGCTGTGTGCTGGGCGCCATCGTCATCACAATCGCTATTGGCATGATCGACATCGGCGCGCTACGTGACATCCGCCGCGAAAGCCCCGGCGAGTTCATCCTGGCTTTGGTCACTGCGGCAACAGTCGTCGTCATTGGAGTTGAGCAGGCCATCTTCGTGGCGATGACCCTCTCGCTATTCCGCCATGTCCGCCACAGCTACCGTCCGCACACCGCAGTTCTCATCCCAGGCAATGCAGGCAATTGGTTGCCATGGCCCGTGACGTCCGGCGTCCAGACAGAGCCTGGGCTGGCACTTTACCGTTTCGGATCAGACCTTTTCTACGCGAATTACAAACGTTTTGTAGATGACATTCTTACACTGACACGCAACGCGCAGCCTCCGGTCCGCTGGATCATCGTCGAGGCCAGTGCTATCATTAATATCGACTTCACTGCTGCCCACGCCGTCATTGATCTTGTTCGAAATCTCACTGCTGAGGGCGCAACCATAGTCTTCGGCCGTGTATCCCCGTCCTTACGGGCTGACATGGACCGCCACGGCATCACCGTCGAGGTCGGCACCACGCACATCTTCACGACCCTGCATGAGGCTCTGGAAACTGCCCGTGCCGCTCACCCAATTTGAACGTGGTGAATTTGATGGAACAGCCCCGCAATGGGAGACGAACACGAAAATACCACCCAGCAGTAATTTTCTACTGTACAGGAGAAAGAATTCAAAGCTACGATCGTGAACATCGCCTGGCAAAGCTCCATTAACCAAATTCTATCAATCACACCTCTGGCTACACGCGCCACTTGTCCAGCACACCGATGACGGCGTCATGTTCACGAGCCCGTGAGACTTTGGATTTGTCCAGTCCGTGACGCTGCATTGAATCGACTGAACTCTTTGAACATCACGATGTTATGCCATGTATTGCCCCCCGTTTGCCGTAATCGTTGCACCCGTAATAAATTTCGCCTCTTCACTTACGAGAAACGTTACTATGCGAGCGATTTCATCAGGCTGACCAAACCGACCAATAGGGATCTGTGCCTGAATACCTTGCAGCACCTCTGTGGATACAGCCGTCACCATGTCCGTCGCGATATAGCCAGGCGCGATCGCGTTGACCGTTATTCCCTTGGCAGCGGATTCAAGTGCCAGCGCCTTGGTAAATCCGATCATGCCCGCCTTGGCCGCTGAATAATTTGTCTGACCCACCTGCCCCTTCTGGCCGTTGATCGACGAGACATTGATGATGCGGCCAAAGCCATGCTCCCGCATCGTCCCGATTGTCGCATGGCACATATTGAAGCATGAAGTCAGGTCACACGTGATCACGGAATCCCACTGCTGCGGCGACATTTTGTGAAGCATGACATCCCGCGTAATACCCGCGTTGTTAACAAGTATTTCGATGGGGCCGCCGAACGTACGGACTACGTTATGAACACCGGCCTCACACGCGAGATAGTCAGCAACATCCCATTTGAAAACCGCGCACCCGATCTCCTGCCTAAGCGCCTCGGCGCTCTCAGCATTGCCCAAATAGACGGCCGCAACACGATAGCCAACGCGCGCCAATTCTCGCGAAATCGCCGCACCAATTCCTCTTGTGCCCCCTGTAACAAGTGCCAGTCTTGTCATAGTTCAGTTTCCTCCATCATTTTATTCTTTTAACAGTCCAGCTTGCGTCCTCAGTTTTCTATGATCTTATCAAATTCATCCTCGATAGCGTTACTCCGGACTTTTCATCTTTAGGGTATCACGCACAGGCAGCATCCGTTTGGCCATACGGTAGCCATCATGCTTATGCCGCTCAATCGTTTTCACCGAGAAGTCATAATCTAACGCCGGTGGGAATGTACCATGCCCCTCTCGGACAATACGTATCAATGACGCCGTGGTACCGCGTTTCATGAGGTGAACATATCGCGGCCTCTGCTTCAGACGCCTTGCGGTATCCGTGTCCACCGACTGCATGATATCGGCAACGAGCGCCTGATAGTCCTGCAGCACTTCGCGCAGACGCGAATCATTATGAATTCTTTCGCCATAAGTGATCTCGTCTCGCCTGGCGACGACCTCAGCGAGATTTGTTGGTAGCTGACGGTGCCCCGGAAACAAATCAACGATCACGACATCCTTATTGTCGGTACCCGTTATCGCAAGCACATGCTCAAGCGGAGAATTAGAGACAATTCCCCCGTCCCAGTAATGACGGCCATTGATCGAGGTCCAACGAAACGCTGGTGGCAGACTACAACTTGCAACGACGTGTGCCGCTGTCAGATGCTCTGCCTTGGAGTCAAAAAATGTGAGTTTGCCCATTTCAACATCAACGGCTCCGATGATTAGTCGAATTGGGCTTGACGCCAGGCGCTCGAAGTCCACGTATTTCTCAAGGAGTTCTACCAACGGCGTCGCATCGTAAAGGCTGGTCCATTGTCCTGAAAATTCTTCACCCTGTATAAGCGGCGCCAGCCATCGCGGCCGGAAAAATCCGGGGATGCCATAAGTCATTGTATTCCAGGCCGCGAAGGCGTTTGCCATAAAAGGGATCGCGCTAGTTTCTACATGGATGGTTAGTTCGTTCCAGAATGCTTCCAGAACCGGATACGCCTTGCCTGGATTAGCGGCGATGATGGCGCCATTTAAGGCACCGACGGAAACACCGCCAACGATCTTGGGAGAAATTCCCTTCTCCTCCATGGCCCGTACAACACCACACTCAAACGCGCCAAGTGCGCCTCCACCCTGGAGAATGAGAATCGTTTCCCTGGCCAGAAGGCTGATATCCGTATGTGGATCGACAAGAAGAGCATGCACATTTTCAATCTGGATACGATCTCTAATCAACGTCTCAATTGCGCGTGTTTCTTCCGGCGGGCGCCCAGTGGAGAACAGACCGATAATTCGGTTTTCATGAATGAAGAGTTCTAAAAACGATCCAGACAGCAAGTTCCCGCGCTGCACACGCGCATCCGCGTCGGAACTTGTGCCCAAAAAACTGAAGCTAATATCTAGAAAGTCACAGAAATAATGTGGAATATCGTCATATGGAATGCAGTTTTTAAGCATATTCCTGGCAGCAACACGACCCTGCCTTATTGCATTATCCCAGTGTTCCGCATGCTGGCGCTGTCCGCCGGATCCAATATAGCTGGCCACGTCGCCTGCGGCAAAAATATCTGCGGCGCTGGTTTGTAAAAATTCGTCAACAAGAATGCCGTCTCCAATCTCAATTTCCGAACCACGCAAAAACCCAGTCTGCGGTGTCACGCCAATGGCGAGAAGTGCCGTATCGCACTCAATGACCTTGCCTGATCCAGTGAGGACACCCGCGACTTTTTTTTCGCCCACAAAACCGACGATTCGCTCTCCGAGATAAACCTCAATTCCATGTCGGTGGCAACGATCAAGGAAGAATTGCGCCAACCCGGGTGACTCGATTTTTGGAAAAACCGCCTTTGCTTCATCGATTATGGTTACAGATAGGCCCAAGCGGGAAAGCGTTGTTGCTGTCTCCATGGCAATAAAGCTGCTGCCGACGATGGCGATCCTGTCTTGTCGCAATATGGCCTCTCGCAAAGCCAGTGCATCCGTCAGTGTGTGCAGCGTCGTAATCCCGTTGAGGCCACACCCGGGCACATTGAGCCGACGCGGCTCAGCTCCAGTGGTGATCAGCAGTTTGTGGTATCGGTATACTGTTCCCTGGCAGTCCATGACGAGATGTTGCTTCGGTAAGACCTTACGGGCCGCGCAGTTGAGCTTAACCTCGATGCCGTCTTGTTCGTATGCCTCTGCCGGCCGGATCGACGCCTTGGATGGCGCCATATCGCCGGTCAGGATGCTTCCTGTCAAAGGCGGCCGGTCATAAGGAAGGACGGGTTCAGCACATAGTATGAGAATGCTGCCTTTTTCACCTTCATTACGCAATGTCTCTGCAGCGCTTACAGCGGCAACGCCACCGCCAATCAGCAGATAGTCTACCGGCACGGCATGTTTAAGGCTATTATCCTTCTTCACTTTTGAACACCCATCATGCCATATATTTACCGCCATTGATCGACAGCGTCGCGCCGGTAATGAAAGCCGAGCCCTCATCAACGAGGAATAATACACCCCGCGCGATCTCCTGCGGCGTCGCGAGCCGCCCAACCGGAACGCCTGCCACGATTCCTTCGAGAACCTTGGCAGGAACGGCGCTGACCATGCCAGTATTCGTATAACCTGGCGCAATTGCGTTCACGGTGATGCCCCGCGCGGCGCCTTCCAAGGCCAGCGCTTTAGTAAAGCCAATGATACCGGCTTTTGCCGCCGAATAGTTGGTCTGCCCAAATTGCCCCGAAAGGCCGTTAACCGAGCTGATATTGACGATGCGTCCGAAGCGCCGCTCCCTCATGCCCTCGATGACGGCACGGCACATATTGAAACAGCCGCCGAGATCCACGTCGATCACACTACGCCATTGTTCATACGACATTTTGTGCAACATACTGTCGCGCGTGATTCCGGCATTGTTGATAAGAGTGTCGATTGGCCCGAATTCCGCGCAGACAGCCGCGATGCCATTTTGGGTTTCATCAAAATCTGCGACATTCCACTTTCTGATTGGGATAGCTGTCTCATGGGTAAAAGCCTCGGCTTCGTTGTCGTTGCCGAAAAAATTAGTAATAACCGTATAGCCAGAGGCCTTAAGTAGTTTCGCCGTGGCGGCGCCAATGCCGCTGACGCCGCCAGAAACCAACGCGATGCGCGCCATGGAACTTCCCTTCAGTTCATGTTGATAAAAAAACGATCTCAAGAACAAAAACTACGGTGAACCAGATGCATTGAGGACATCATGCAAGAAGATGCGCGCCGCCATCCACAGGAATTACCGTGCCGGTGATATGCTTCGCCGCGTGACTGACGAGAAATGCCGCCAGATTGCCGACATCCTCGATGCCGATGAGATGATGCTCCGGCGCGCGTGCAGCGGCTTCATCCAATAATTTGTCAAAATTTTCGATCCCGCTTGCAGCACGGGTGCGGACCGGGCCGGGTGAAATCGTGTGGGCACGAATACCCTTGGGGCCAAGCTCCGCGGCGACGTAGCGCATGCTGCTCTCAAGCGCCGC
>JAGWZS010000171.1 GCA_018971905.1 Rhodospirillales bacterium
TCCAGGTCCAGCACCGGGTTGCCCTGATAGATGCCGCAGGAAATGGCCGCCACCTGGCCGATGAACGGGATGGATTTGATCACGTTTTTCTCCCGCAGCTTCCGGTAGGCCAAAGCCAGCGCCACATAAGCCCCGGTGATGGAGGCACAGCGTGTGCCGCCATCGGCGTTCAGCACGTCGCAATCCAGGGTGATGGTGATCTCGCCCATCGCCTTGCGGTCCACCACGGCGCGCAGGCTGCGGCCGATAAGCCGCTGGATCTCCTGGGTGCGGCCGGATTGTTTGCCGCGCGCGGCCTCACGCTCGCCGCGCGTATGGGTGGCGCGGGGCAGCATGCCGTATTCGGCGGTTACCCAACCCTCGCTTTGGCCGCGCATGAAAGGCGGCACCCGGCCTTCGACGCTGGCGGTGCAAAGCACTTCCGTATTGCCCATGCGGATGAGAGCCGAGCCCTCGGCATGGCGGGAAAACCCGGTTTCGATGGACACCGGACGCAGCGCGTTGAAGTCTCTGCCTGAGGGCCGCATAGTCTCACTCCTTACAAATGCTTTGCCGTGCTATTATCCGAGCCACGCCCCATGGACCATAGACCCAAACCCGCCCTGCCCCGCCTGCCGCCAGGGCTTGATATACGCTCCGCCGCCGTGCTGCGCGAGATTGTGGAGCAATATGTGGAAACCGGCGAGCCCGTGGGCAGCCGCACGCTCTCCCGCCTGCTACCGCAACGGCTCTCTCCCGCCACCATCCGCAACGTGATGGCGGATCTGACCGATGCCGGGCTGCTGTTCTCACCGCATACTTCCGCCGGGCGGCTGCCCACAGAACGCGGCCTGCGGCTGTTTGTGGACGGGCTGCTGCAATTCGGGGAGCTTTCCGAGGAAGAGCGGACGCATATCAACCTCGCCCTCGTCCGCTCCGGCCGGTCTATGCAGGAGACGCTGGCCCAGGCCTCCTCGCTGCTCTCGGGGCTTTCCGCCGCCGCCGGGCTGGTGCTGGCCCCCAAGGGCGACGGGCCGGTGAAGCATATTGAATTCGTGCCGCTTTCTCCTGGCCGCGCGCTGGTGGTGCTGGTTTCGGCCGATGGCCAGGTGGAAAACCGCATCATCGAAACCCCGCCCGGCCTGCCGCCCAGCGCCTTGCAACAGGCCAGTAATTTTCTCAACGCCCAGCTTTCGGGCCTGACCCTGCCGGAACTGCGCCGGCGGGTGGATGCGGAACTGGCCGCCGACCGCTCAGCGCTGGATGAGCTGACCAGCGCGGTGGTGGAAGCCGGGCTTGCCACCTGGGGCTCGGACGGGCGCGCAGGATCGCTGATTTTGCGTGGTCAGGGGCGGCTGTTGGAGGATATCGACCAGCTTGAGAAGCTCAGCGCCATCCAGGCCCTGTTCGAGCGGCTGGAAACCGAGGAGACGCTGCTGAAGCTGCTCGACCTCGCGGAGGAATCCGATGGGGTGCGGATTTTCATCGGCGCCGAGTCCGGCCTGTTCGGCACGGCGGGGGTTTCGATGATCGTAGCCCCGGCCCGCAACGCGCAGGACCGGATTGTAGGGGCGATCGGCGTGATCGGGCCGACGCGGATAAATTACGGCCGGATCATCCCGGTGGTGGATTACACCGCCCGGGTGATCGGCCGGTTGTTGGGTTAAAACACTACCCTTCCGGGAAAGGGCAGCATTTTAACCAATCAGTTAATTAATTACCGTCATTGTTGTTGCCGCTAAGGCCAATGCCAACAAACAGCGCCTGCCCCTGGCGGACAATGCGCAGCGCCACGGCACCCGCACCAGACTTACGGGCCGCGTTGATGGCGGCAACCGCATCCTCCGGGCTGGTGACATCCGTGGGGCCAACGCCCACCAACAGATCGCCCTGCTGCAACCCCGCCTGATCAGCGAGCGAACCCGGCTTCACATCCACAATCACCACCCCGGTGGCATCCTGCGGCAGGTTGAGCTGGCTGCGCAGGTCTGGCGTGAGCGGCGCCAGGGTTAACCCCAACGCGCCATGCGAGGTTGATTGCTGGCCGCTGCCGCCTTGCTGGAAGCTGGCATCCGGATTGTTCGGCATCTCCTCTACCGCCACGGAAACGTCCTTTTGAACGCCGCCGCGCAGATAAGTGATGTCAGCTTTGGCGGAGGGGTCGATGTCAGCAATGTCGGAGGCAAGATCGCCAGGGCTCTTCACCCGCTGGCCATTCACCGCGGTAATCACATCTCCGGGTTTCAACCCGGCCCTGGCCGCCGGGCTGTTGGGTGCCACCGCGGCAATCAGCGCGCCGTCGCCATCCGGGTCGGTCATTGGCAGCTTCAGCGCCTGCGCCATCTGCGGCGAGATCATTTGCGCCGAAACACCCAAGAAGCCGCGCGTGACCTTGCCATGCGCGATGAGTTGCGTGACCACCCGCTTGATCATGTCTGACGGGATGGCGAAGCCAATGCCGACAGAGCCGCCAGTGGGCGAGAGAATGGCGGTGTTCACGCCAATCACCTGGCCCTTCTGGTTCAGCAGCGGGCCGCCGGAATTGCCTTCGTTGATCGGCGCGTCAGTCTGGATGAAGCGATCGTAAGGGCCGTCACCAATGTCGCGCCCCAGGGCGGAGACGATACCGGCGGTGACAGTGTTGCCCAGCCCGAACGGATTGCCCACGGCAACAACCCACTGGCCAGCCTCAACGTCCTTCGAATCCCCCAGCTCGACGTAGGGAAGCGGCTTTTTGGTCTCGATTTTCAGCACCGCAAGGTCGGTTTTAGGATCGGTGCCAATGATCTTAGCGGGGTAATTATCGCCATCGGACAGCGTGACCATAACCGATTTGGCATCCTTCACCACATGGTTATTGGTAACGATGGTGCCGTTGGAATTGATGATGAAGCCCGCGCCCTTGGCCTCCACCGCCTGGGGCTGCTGCGGCTGGCCGAAACCGAACGGAAAGCCAGGCGGCAAACCGGGAAGCTGCGGGAAACCAGGCGGCAGGCCGTTCTGGTCCTGGCTGTCGTCGCTGTCGTCATCCGAGGCGTTGTCCACCTTCAGCTTCACATCCACCGAAACAACCGCCGGCATGATCTGCTTCACCAGGCCGGAAAAGTCCGGCACCGGGGTGAAGTTCTGCTGCACGGCCTGGGTGGCGTCCAGCGCCGGGGCCGCCGCATAGGCTGGCAGAGCGTTGACCGCGACCAGCGCAGTTGCGCCCAGCAAGGCGCAAAGGGAGGCCGCCCCACGGGAATGAGTTGATTTCATGCGTTTTCTCCTGCGTCTGACTGAACTTCTGAGGCCTGCCTTCAAGGCAACTGTGTTTCAAATGGCACAGGGGCAGGATGATCTCAATTGTAACAGGGCCAGAGGTTACAATTCTTCACCCCTGGTGCACCGCCGTTTCAATCGGCGGTTTTGGTGCGGGCTTAACGGTTCATCAGCACCGAGATTTGCGCGTTTTCCAGCACGTACCGGGTGGTGCCGCCCAGAATGAGCTGGCGCAAGCGCGAGGCCGTGGAATAAGCACCCATGGACATCAGATCCGCCCCGAATGCAACCGCTGCTTCCAGCAGCCCAGCGCCGGTGTTTTTATCCGCGGCGCTGAAGCTGGCGATGTCAGCCTCAACGCCGTGGTGGGAGATATAATCCCGCACCTCCTGCGCGGTGGGGCCGGGGCGGTTGTAATCCTCAGAAACCAGAATCCGCACCGCTTGCGCCTGACGGACAAAAGGCATGACCGAGCCCAGCGCCGAAGCCGCATAGGCGGTACCGTTCCAGGCGATGGCGATGCGCTGGCCAATGCTGGCGGGCGGCACCACCGGCGCCAGCAAAACCGGCCGCCCGGAGTCAAACAGCACGGCGTGCAGCGCCTCGGCCGCCGCCACGTCCTCACCCGCCAGCGGGTGCGGCACGATGGTGAGGTCCGCAAGGCGCGCCTTGTAGGCGACCAGCTGCTCCTCCCGCCCGACGAGAGTGGTGAAACATGCGCTCGGCTCGCCAGCACCGGGCAAGGGCGCTCCCACCTGCACGCCCGCCCCGTGCGCCACGCGGGTGAACATCTCCTGGAGCTTGTGCTCGCGCGCGCTGCCCTCGCGCTCCGTGGCGGTCATCATGTCCTCGATCAAGGCGCCGGACAGCCCCTCGCCCGCGAAGGGCACGATCTCGCGCGTGTCCGGCTGGACATGCAGAACCTGCAAATGCGCATTCCACATCCGGGCCAGCAAAAGCCCCGCCTGCAACGCCGCCTCGGCGGACGCCATGCTGCTGACGGGAAGCAGAAACTTGCGAACAGACATGATACGGCCCCTTACCGGATAAGAGCGATGCAACGCATTCTGCACCCGCCCCCGGAAAAGGCAAAATTATAACATGTCGCG
>JAGWZS010000005.1 GCA_018971905.1 Rhodospirillales bacterium
TGCCGAATATCAAATGGCCGTACATGGCGCCGGCGCCCAAGCTGCGTGACTGCAGCCTGCGCCAGGATTTCGGCCGGGATGCCGGTTTCTTCAGTTACTTCGCGCAAGGCGGCGTGGCGGGAGGATTCAACGCCGCTCGGTGTCATATCCAGGAGGCCGCCTGGCAAGGCCCGCTTGCCTTGTCCGGGGTTGTGCAGCCTGGTAATAAGCAGGGTCTGCCCATAATCGTCGAGCAACACGGCATCAGCGGCATGGCAGAGCCAGACCCGTATGGTTTGCCCATTTGGCAGATCGAGCATTCCAAGATCGTTGGCGACGGAAGCTGGTTCATCCGGAAAATCACCGTTACGGCACCGCCGGGCAATCTCCGTCTGCAACAGCGGATCTACCAGCATATTGTTCTGAATGACTGGTTTCATGCGCTTATTCAAACATTCGATTAAAGACGCCACTCACCCCTCTAATGATTGCCGAACACGCGTTGAAAAATTGTTTCGATATGAGCATGATGAATCTTCGAACTCATGGCTGTGTCGATGACATCTTCGGGTATACGCCCGGCGACATCAGGGTCAGCAAGTAGATTTTCCCGGAAAGATTTGGCGCCCGGTTGGCCAAGCTTGGTCCAGGTAGCCATGGCATTGCGTTGCACTATGCTATAGGCGTCTTCACGTAAGATCCCGGCGCGCGTTAACGCGAGCAAAACCTCTCCGGAATGAACGACGCCGCCAAGACTCTCTACATTAGCCGCCATCTGGTCTGTGTATATTGTCAGTTTTTCTACCATGCCGGCAAGGCGGACAAGGGCAAAGTCAAGCGTTACTGTTGCGTCGGGGCCGATGCCGCGCTCAACCGATGAATGCGAAATATCCCGCTCGTGCCAGAGCGTCACGTTTTCCAGCGCCGGAACGACTGCAGCGCGCACCAGCCGGGCGAGGCCGCAAAGATTTTCAGAAAGCACTGGGTTGCGTTTGTGCGGCATCGCAGAGCTGCCTTTTTGCCCGGCATGGAAGAACTCCTCCGCCTCGCGCACCTCGGAACGCTGCAAGTGCCGCACTTCGGTAGCCAGGCGCTCAACCCCAGCTGCAATGACAGCCAAGGTGGCAAAATAAGCCGCATGCCTGTCTCGTGGGATAACCTGCGTAGAAACGGGTTCGGGCTGGAGGCCAAGCTTTTTGGCAACGTAGTCTTCCACGCCCGGGTTAACATGGGCGAACGTGCCGACCGCACCGGAAATGGCGCAGGTGGCGATTTCTGCCCGGGCGGCGATCAGGCGCTGCTTGTTGCGCGCGAATTCGGCGTAATGGCCCGCCAGCTTCAAGCCAAAGCTTGTCGGCTCGGCATGGATTCCATGGCTGCGGCCAATGGTTAAGGTGTATTTGTGCTCAAAGGCGCGCTTTTTCAGGGCCTCTAATACCTTATCAAGATCTTCCAGCAGAAGGTCCGTGGCTTGCATGAGTTGAATGGCAAAGCACGTATCCAATATATCCGACGAGGTAAGGCCCTGGTGCACGAAGCGGCTGTCCTCGCCGATGCGCTTGGCCAGCCACGTTAAAAATGCAATCACGTCGTGGCGTGTTTCGGCCTCGATGGCATCGATCTCAGCCGTGTCTGCGGGTGTAAACGCGGCCATGGCCTCATCACCGCGCTCACGTATGGTCTTTGCCGCCTCTGCCGGAATGTCACCATGTTGCGCCATGGCCTCGCAGGCGCAAGCCTCAATCTCAAACCAGATTCGGTATTTGTTCTCCTGGTTCCAGATGGCGGCGGCTTGGGGGCGGGTGTAGCGGGGTATCATTGAATGCTCCTGGCGGCGGAATTTATACGCCTTGGCCTAGTAAAGTCATGCCGCATTGACAAGCCGCGCCACGGCGGCACAGTTCAAGATAATGGATGCTTTCAGCCTTTTCGCCATTTTGGTTCAGGTGCTGCTTATCGACCTGGTGCTTGCCGGGGACAACGCCATCATCATCGGGCTGGCTGTTGCCAGGCTAGAGGCGGAGCAGCGCAGAACCGCCATTCTGGTTGGGGTTGTTGGCGCCACTGTTATTCGCGTTTTGTTCGCCTTGGTGGCCATGAAGCTTTTGGCCGTTGTTGGCCTTACGCTGGCCGGGGGGCTTCTGTTATTATGGGTCGTTTGGAAATCCGCCCGCGAATTTTCAACCTCAGACAAAGCCACCGAAAGCAATTCCGTCGCGCCTGTGGGCATGAAAACGGCAATTCAGCGGATCGTTCTCGCTGATCTGTCGATGAGCCTCGACAATGTACTGGCGGTGGCGGGGGCGGCGCGGGATCATCCGGTTTTATTGGGATTCGGTCTTATTCTGTCGATCGGGCTGATGGGCGCGGCCGCCAGCTTTGTTGCGCGCATTATGCAGCGGTTTGCCTGGGTTGCCTGGGTTGGCATCGCGATCGTATTCTATATTTCCATCCGCATGATCTGGGATGGGTGGCACCAAATTATGCCTTTGTATTCATGGGGACCGTAACAATTTATGCGCTGAAATGTTATATAAAATAACTGTATATTAAATTAAATAAATTCATTGCCGCAAGAGCCATTGGCCTTCTGGTGGTATTAGCGCCTTTTTAACCATTCAGCCCGAGAATGCCCACAGGCGCTTACCACGTGCCTGCCAGTATTCATGCGCAGCCAGCAGGAGTCTTGAAGGGAAATGAAATGCTCTCCAAAGAATTGCAACTGCCGGCGCTTGAATTGAACAAGGTGACTCAATCAATTCTTGCAGAGCGCCGGAATGCGTCGAGAATTCCGGTTATCAAAAGCGCCAAGCTCTTGGTGGGCGAGGGCTTTAGCCAGGGTGTGTATAATTGCCTAGTTCTGGATGAATCATCAGGTGGCGTACTTGTGGATCTGGGGGCGGTTTTTACCATCCCGGAAGAAATGATCGTGCATTTGACGGGGGGGGCAATGCGCCGCGCCAGACGTTGCTGGGCGGTTGGCACCAAGGTGGGCCTTGAATATATTGGGGAACAGTTAGTCTCTGACGAAGCCGTGCAGCAAATGGGAGAGATTGCAAAACTGATCGGCGCCCAGGGCTTGCCGGCAGGCATTGCGGCGATGCGCGCCAGGCAATTTTTCAACCATGGTGATTTGCGGGAGGCCGCCGAGGAGGCCGAGGCCGCTTATTACAAGTTGGAAGCGCTGCTGAGAGACCGCTAGGATTGCTTTGCCCAGCGCCATTCGGCACATAGGCTCGTGACGGAGGCGTGAATGAGAGTTTTTTTTCCTATCTTGTTGGCGGGCAGCTTGCTGGCTGTGAATCAGGTTGCCGCGCAGCCGGTTAATGATGACCCAACAGGCCCGCAGCCACGGCTGCCGGTCGCGCCTTTGGTTATTAAGACGGCATCGGGAGCGACGTATCATTTTACCGTTGAACTGCCGACGACCGCGCAGGAGCAGGCAACAGGGGAGATGTTTCGTACCTCTATCCCGGCGGACCAGGGGATGCTTTTTGTCTGGGCGTCTCCGCAAGTGTCTGAAATGTGGATGAAAAATTGCCCGGTACCCGAAGACATGGTGTTTATTGGCGCCGATGGCAAAATTGTCTCGATCGCTGAGAATACTGTTCCTTATTCGCTTAGCACCATCTCATCTGGCGTGCCGGTAAAGGCCACCTTGGAGCTGAAGGGCGGGATAACTGCCCAGGATGATATCAATGTTGGCGATCAGGTGATTGCCAAGCCGCTCTCCGGCGGTTAATCCGCACAGTAGTTCGGGGCGTGGCGCAGCCTGGTAGCGCGCTTGTTTTGGGTACAAGAGGCCCCCGGTTCGAATCCGGGCGCCCCGACCAGTGAGGAGCTGTTAAATGCGGGCAAGGATTTTTCTGCCACCAAAGTCGGCCATGCAGTCTGGCATGGGCGCGACGCAGCGTTGGGTTCTGCAGTACGAGCCCGAAAAGCCGAAGCTGCGTGACCCGTTGATGGGGTGGACTGGTTCGGATGATATGCGCCAGCAAATTAAGCTGACATTTGCCAGCAAAGAGGCGGCGGTGGCTTATGCGCAAGCCGAGGGTATTCCCTATGATCTTGAGATACCGTCCATTCGCGTGCAGAAACCGAAATCCTACGCTGATAATTTCCGTGCAGACCGCCGGGAGAATTGGACACATTGAGCCAAGCGTAAAGCCGTAAGAGGGCGATTCTACAGGAACCATATGCAGAAGAAAGATTTGCCGCCTGCACCCATTGTAACGGTAGGGGGTGTCCATTTTGGCAATGCGCTGCCTCTGGCTCTGATCGCCGGGCCGTGCCAGATCGAAAGTGCGGCCCACGCATTCGAATGCGCCAGTGCGCTCAAGGAAATCAGCGAACGCCTGGGCGTTGGGCTGGTTTTCAAATCCTCTTTTGACAAAGCGAACAGAACCAGCCTTTCCAGCGCGAGGGGGGTAGGGCTGGATGCCGCGTTACAAATTTTTGCCGATATAAAGGCAAAGCTCGGCCTGCCTTTGCTTACCGACGTGCACGAAAAAGACCAGTGCAAGCCTGCTGCGGAAGTGGTTGATATTATTCAAA
This sequence comes from Rhodospirillales bacterium, assembly GCA_018971905.1. GTDB lineage: Bacteria > Pseudomonadota > Alphaproteobacteria > Acetobacterales > Acetobacteraceae > Acidocella. The sequence continues at coordinate 4,534 of JAGWZS010000005.1, forward strand.
TTCCTGCATTCCTTTGCCGCCAGACGGATTTGCTGGTGGCGGCAGCGCAGACATCCGCGGCTGTGAACGTAAAAAAAGGCCAGTTTCTGGCGCCATGGGATATGAGAAACGTGGTGTCCAAACTCATGCAATCCGGTAATCCACGAATCTTGTTAACAGAACGCGGGACGAGCTTCGGCTATAATACGCTGGTATCAGATTTCCGCGGGCTGCCGGTTATGGCTTCCTTCGGTGCGCCAGTTATTTTTGATGCGACTCATTCAGTGCAGCAGCCAGGCGGGCAGGGGGAATCGTCTGGCGGGCAGAGGGAGTTTGTGTCTGTGCTTGCCAAAGCCGCCGTTGCTGTTGGTGTCGCGGGGGTGTTCATCGAAACTCATCCAGACCCGGACCATGCGCCTTCCGATGGGCCCAACATGATCCCGCTGAAAGATTTTGAAGGTCTGGTGAAGAGTCTTCTTGCTTTTGACAGGCTTGCCAAGGCACCGGCGGCGTGAGCAACGCCAAGGCAAGGCATGATATGGTGGGGCCAGAAAAAGAAACGGCACTGAAGCGCATCCGCCACACGCTTGATACTGAGATGAATGGCCTGTCTGCGGTGCGCGCGGCACTGGATGAAGGGCTGGCGGATGCGTTTTTGGCCTCTGTTCAGGCCATTGAGCAAAGCGGCGGCGCTGTTGTCGTTACGGGTATGGGCAAGTCAGGTCATATCGGCCGGAAGATAGCCGCAACACTTGCCAGCACCGGAACACATAGCCACTTCGTTCATCCTGCGGAGGCCAGCCACGGCGATCTTGGCATGATCGCGCCGCAGGATGTGGTGTTGGCGCTTTCATGGTCAGGTGAGGCGCCAGAGCTGGCAAATATTATCACTTATACGCGCCGTTTTGGAAATAAACTGATTGCCATAACGTCCCGGCCTCATTCAGCACTTGGCCGGGCGGCGGATATCGGCTTGTTTTTACCTGATGCTGAGGAGGCCTGCCCCAACGGGTTGGCGCCTACCACAAGCACAACGATGCAGCTGGTTGCGGGAGATATGCTCGCGGTGCTGTTGCTTGAGCGGCGAGGCTTTTCCGCGATGGATTTTCGCCGTTACCATCCCGGTGGAAAGCTTGGCGCCCAGTTGCTGACCGTGGGCCAGCTCATGCACACGGGCGATGAACTGCCGTTGATTCACCGAGGTGCTATGCTGTCTCAAGGTGTTGTGGAGATGACATCCAAGCGCTTTGGCGTTGCGGGCGTGATAGACGAGGCGGGCATTCTGATTGGCGTTTTAACGGACGGGGACTTGCGGCGTGCGTTTCACGGCGGATTTCGTGATATGACCGTTGATGCGGCAATGGGGCGGCAGCACCCGCCGCACACAGCCCTTGCAAGCAGCCTGGCGGCCCAGGCGTTGGCCCATATGAGCGACGCCAAAATCACCTGCATATTCGTGGTTGAAGATGGCAAGCCCGTAGGGGTGCTCCATATTCATGATCTGTTGAGGGCCGGCGTCGCTTAACTCTTGCCGGTTGGCAAAGCCTGTAAGGGAAGGCTCGCAGTGTCTTTTTCGACGGGCTTTTCAATGATTGCAGGTCGATCCTCCGGCGCTTGAGACGCCTCTTGCCTGTGGAACCGGGGCACGGCCCAAAGCATCACGCCATGCATCGGTTTGCTGGTTATGCAGTCCATCTTGTTACCCTAAGTTGTGCATTGCCATCTGAGATACAGGGTTTGCCGCTCGCCATAAATGAGATGGAATATTAAACTATAGCTACCCAATAAAATCAGCCGGATACAAAACGGTTTTGTGAAAGTTTTTGGGAAATGGATTTAATTTTCAGGAAAATAAGGCTCGTGTGGGCTTTGAGCGGATGGGCGCGGCATATGGTGGGTTTGCTATCCAGCTGCTAAAGGTCTGAGCATGACCAGCTCAGTGCAAATTGTCTCGATGACGGGTTTCGCCCGGGTTCAAGTAACGCAGGCTGGTCAGGCCTTTTCCTGGGAGCTGCGCAGCGTTAATGGCCGCGGCCTGGATATTAAGCTGAAATTGCCGCCGGGCCTGGAAGCAATGGAATTTACATTGCGAAACCTTGCCGCCAAGCGGTTACGGCGCGGCAATGTTACGGGCACGCTAACCTTGAAGCGTGAGTTGCCTGCTGCAGTACAGCCCGATGTAATGGCCTTGGAGAGGGTTAAGGCGTTAGCTGTTGAGCTGGCACAGGCCATTCCCGGTGCACCGCCGCCTCGTGCCGAATTATTGCTGGCGCTGCCTGGGGTGATGCGAAACGTCTCTGCCCAGGATAGAGATGAAATCGGCGATGAAATTGCGGCGGCGGTTGAAGCGGCTTTTTTAGAGGCGGTTGATGGCCTGGTTGCGTCGCGGGCGGCGGAAGGCCAAAATCTCTTTACCATTGTGTGTACACATTTGCGGGAAATAGAAGCTCTGCATGAGGCGGCTTGCCTGGAAGGCGCTACTCAGGCTGAGCTGCTTTACGCCAGATTGTCTGCGCAACTGGCCGAGTTGCTCGCAGGCGCGCAAGGTTTGCCCGAGGAGCGTTTGGCGCAAGAGGTTGCCCTGCTCGCGACAAAGGCTGATGTACGCGAGGAGCTTGATCGTCTTTCGGCCCATATTGCCTCGGCAAAGGCGCTCTTGACCGAAGGTGAAGGCATAGGCCGCAAGTTTGATTTTTTGGTGCAAGAGTTTAACCGTGAGGCGAATACGTTATGCAGCAAATCCGCATCAATAACCCTTACAAATATTGGCCTGGCCCTGAAAGCTGCCATCGAGCAATTGCGCGAGCAGGTGCAGAACATTGAATAGGCGCGGCGTTTGCTTGGTCATCGCGGCTCCGTCGGGAGCGGGGAAAACAACACTTTCCCGCGCGCTGCTGGAAACGGATGATCAGCTTTCATTATCGGTTAGTGTTACAACGCGCGAGCGGCGCCTTGGCGAAAAAGAAGGAAAGCACTATTTCTTCATCTCCCAGGAAAAGTTTGACGACATGGTGCGGGCGGGCGAACTGCTTGAATATGCCCGGGTATTTGGCCGGTCTTACGGCACGCCGCGCGCGCCTGTGGAGCAGGCGCTGGGTGCGGGGCAGGATATCATGTTTGACATTGATTGGCAGGGCTTCCGGCAGCTGCGCGCATCTTTGGGCGATGACGTCGTTGGCGTTTTCATCAAGCCGCCGTCCTTGGAGGTTCTGCATAACCGCCTGGTCAAGCGTGGCGACAGTGCGGAGCAGGTTGCCACGCGCATGGCGCACGCCGAGGCTGAAATTAGCCATGCGTCTGAGTTTGATTATATTGTTGAGAACCAGGATCTGGACGTTGCACTGGCTGATATCCGCGCCATTCTGCGCGCCAGTCGGCTGCAGACAAAGCGCCAGACAGGCTGAGCGCGAAGGGCTTAACAGAGGCGCGTGTTTGTAAATCAACCCTGCATATGCTATGAACTCTCTGCAATGCAGGAAGTTTTTTCTTGTCAAATCAATGCTTTAGGATTGTCTACGACGCCATGGGCAGCCACCACCGCGACTCTCTGATTTAACATGAACGATATAACTGACGAGCCAGTCGCCGGACCGCTGGTGCCCCGTGGCCATGAGCCTGTTTCAATCGAACAGGAGATGCGCAAATCCTATCTGGATTATGCGATGTCCGTCATCGTTTCCCGCGCCTTGCCTGACGCGCGGGATGGTCTGAAGCCGGTTCACCGGCGGATTTTATACGCGATGAACGAGGCGGGTAACTCGCCTGATAAGCCCTACCGTAAATCAGCACGCATGACCGGTGACGTGATGGGTACTTACCATCCGCATGGGGATAGCGCCATTTACCTTTCTGCCGTTCGCATGGCGCAGGAATTTTCAATGCGCCTGCCGCTGATCGACGGGCAGGGAAATTTTGGTTCCATCGACGGCGATATGCCCGCCGCAATGCGTTACACCGAAATGCGGCTGGCGCCATCGGCGATGCTGCTGCTGGAAGACATTGATAAAGATACCGTCGATTTTCAGCCAAACTACGACGAAAGCGAACAAGAGCCCCGCGTGCTTCCTGCGGCGTTTCCGAATTTGCTGATCAATGGCTCCAACGGCATCGCGGTTGGAATGGCGACGAACATTCCGCCGCATAATCCAACCGAGATCATGGATGCGGTGCTGGCGATGATCGCCAATCCTGACATTACGCTCGAAGAGCTGATGAAAATTGTGCCAGGGCCAGATTTTCCCACGGCAGGGATTATTCTTGGGCGCTCGGGAATTCGCAATGCGTTCGAAACGGGGAAGGGGTCCATAATTCTGCGCGCCCGCGCAGGAATTGAGGAAATCCGAAAAGACCGTGATGCAATCGTCGTTACGGAAATTCCGTATCAAGTCAATAAATCATCATTGCTTGAGCGTATAGCCGAGCTTGTACGCGCCAAGGAGATTGAGGGTATCGCGGATTTGCGCGATGAATCCGACCGTGATGGTATGCGCATCGTTATTGAGTTGAAGCGCGATGCGACCGGTGAGGTGGTGTTGAATCAGCTATATCGCCTGACGCAACTTCAGCAGAGCTTTGGCATTAACATGCTGGCTTTGGACCGTGGCAAGCCGCGTCAAATGGGGCTTAAGGAGCTTCTGGGGCTGTTCATCGAGTTCCGCGAAGAGGTAATTCTTCGCCGGGCGCGCTTCGACCTGAATAAAGCGCGCGACCGTGCTCATCTTCTTATTGGCCTTGGCATTGCCGTAGCGAATATCGATGAAGTCATTCGTATTATCCGGGGCGCAGCGGATTCCAATGCTGCGCGCACTGCGTTAATGACCCGCAATTGGCCAGCAGAGAATATTCTGCCGCTATTGGCACTGGTTGATGATTCTGGAAATCTGGTTGCAGCCGATAACACGATCCGCCTGACAGATGCACAAGCACGAGGAATTTTGGAGCTACGCCTTGCCCGCTTAACCGGCTTGGAACGCGATAAAATCCAGACTGAGCTTGCTGAAGTTTCTGAAAAAATCAAAGATTTTCTGGAAATAATCGGCAGCCGTATCCGCCGTTTGGAGGTCATGCAGTCTGAGGTTGCCGCCGCCAAAGACAAAATTGGCAGCGCGCGGAAATCGTCGATTGAAGATGTTAGCGCTGATCTCGATGACGAAAGCTTGATCGAACCAGGGCAGATGGTGATCACGCTTACGCGGGATGGTTTTATTAAGCGTACGCCTCTGGATGTGTTCCGGGCGCAAAACCGCGGCGGGCGGGGGCGTTCTGCTGCCGCAACACGTGGAGACGACATCGTAACCCGCAGCTTTAATGCGCATACGCACCAATTTGTGTTGTTTTTCTCCTCTGGCGGCAAGGTTTACCGTGAAAAAATATGGCGCTTGCCGGAGGCTGCCGCTAACACAAAAGGCAGGGCATTAGTAAATCTGTTGCCAGAGCTTGGAGGAGATCAGATCACCACGGTCTTGCCTCTCCCTCAGGATGAAACCTTGTGGGAATCGTTACACCTGGTGTTTGCAACGTCCTCAGGAAATGTTCGCCGCAATCGTTTGGCTGATTTCCGGAATGTGCGTGCCTCTGGCCTTATTGCCATGAAGCTTGATGAGGGTGATCATCTTATTGGTGTGGCGACTTGCCGCGATGGTGATGACGTATTTCTGGCTACAAAACTTGGACGTTGCATTCGTTTCCAAATTTCGGACGAGACACTTCGCGTTTTCTCTGGCCGAGATTCCACAGGGGTTCGCGGCATTAGGCTTGCGGATGAAGACGAGGTTATCAGCCTTTGCGTGTTGCGGCATGTTGAAGCCTCTGTTGAAGAGCGTGCGGCTTATCTGAAGCAGCGGAACAACGCTGCAGATGATGAAGCGGTGGAAGTAGCGGAGCCAGACGAAGGTGTGGCGGATGTTGCTCTTTCTGAAGAGCGCATTCGCGAGTTGGCGGACTCTGAAGAAATACTTCTTACAGTCACTGACACCGGATTTGGAAAACGCAGTTCAGCTTATGAGTACCGCGTAAGTGGGCGGGGTGGGCAGGGTGTCACGAACATAACCCTCAACCACCGCCGTAACGGGTATGCTGTGGCTGCCAGCTTTGCGGTTCGCCCCGGCGATGACGTGATGCTGATTACGAATGGCGGACGATTGATACGGCTGCCGGCAGATCAAATCCGGTTTACCGGGCGCGCTGCCATGGGTGTTACGCTCTTTAAGCTGGATAAAGATGAGCGTGTGATCAGCGTGTTCCCTGTGTTTGAGGAGGGCGTGCAAGATTTTGAAACCGAGGAGGGGTAGGGATGTCCGCTCGCATTGCCCTTTATCCAGGAACGTTTGATCCGATAACGAATGGACATATAGATATCATTACCCGCGCAGCGCGACTGGTTGATAAGCTTGTGATCGGTGTTGCGGTGAATATCGGGAAAGGACCGATATTCACGATTGAAGAGCGCGTTGAGCTTGTTAAGGCTGAGGTAATGCCAGTTGCAAATAAAGCTGGAATCTCTGCGGAAGTTTTACCTTTTTCAAGCTTACTCATTGAGTTTGCAAAAGCCGTTGGAGCTCAGATGATTATCCGAGGGCTGCGCGCGGTCTCTGATTTTGACTATGAGTTTCAAATGGCAGGAATGAACTACCGCCTGGATTCAGGAATTGAAACCGTGTTTCTGATGGCCAGTGAACGCCATCAATTTATTTCATCTCGATTTGTTAAGGACATCGCTTCGTTCGGCGGCGACATATCCTCTTTTGTGCCGGAGCTTACCAATGAAAAAACAAAGGCAAAATTGAAAGGAAATGTATGACAAATCGTCGTACCTTCATTACTGCCACAACTGCCACCTTGCTAACGGGAGCTACCATGAGCGACGCCTTGGCCGAAAATTCAGCCTCTAACACTCTTATAATGACGCTGAAGTATGGCGACGTTACGATTACACTTCGCCCGGACCTTGCTCCGCTGGCGGCGCGTCGGCTGCATGATTTAACCGCTCAAGGCTTTTATAACGGATGCAAATTCTTCCGTGTTATAGCGGGGTTTATGGCGCAGACGGGTGATCCGACGAACACCGGCACTGGCGGCAGCTCGTTGCCAAATTTGCCGGCGGAATTCACCAACGATGCGAGTTTTCTTACGGGCACTGTGGGTATGGCCAGAACACAGGATCCTAATTCTGCAAACAGTCAGTTCTTTATTTGCTTTGATCCCTGCAGTTGGCTTGATGGGCAATACACCATTGTTGGGCAGGTTACGGCTGGCATGGAAGCCGTTCAGCAGATTAAGAAGGGCTCAGGCTCCAGCGGGCAGGTTCAAGACCCCGATTCAATAATTAAAATGGTGGTTGCATAAAAGATCGAAGTTTTTGCGACAAATAAAAACCTTGGAAGAGCCTATCTCTTCCAAGGTTTTTTGTGACGGTTAAAGCTTAAGATCTATGCCGCTTTGGTGGTTTGGCGTTCCTTCAGGAAAGCAAAAAACTCCACCCCTTCACGAAGACGGCGCACCAGCATTTGCGGGGAAAGCGCCATCTCTTTCAAAATAGATAGAATTTTTGACGGCCGGAAATAGAATTGGCGGTAGATTTCCTCAACCGCATCAAAAATTTCTTTGTGCGAGAGGTGAGGGTAATGCAGTGGTGCAATTTGCACGCCATGTTCATCGATCAGCTCAGCATTGGCAACATCCAGCCAACCTTCCTGCAGCGCCTGGTTAAACAAGAACGTGCCTGGATACGGCGCGGCCAGAGAAACCTGGATGGTATGCGGGTTGATCTCTTTGGCGAAGGCGATGGTTTCCTGCAGCGTCTCTTTTGTTTCGCCTGGCAATCCAACAATAAAGGTGCCGTGAATCTTGATGCCAAGCTTATGACAATCAGCCGTAAAACGCTTTGCGACGTCGATCCGCATACCTTTTTTGATATTGTGCAAAATCTGCTGATTTCCGGATTCATAACCCACGAGCAGCAAGCGCAACCCATTCGCCTTCAGAACTTTCAGCGTTTCATAAGGTACGTTGGCTTTGGCGTTGCAGGACCAGGAGATGCCGAGCTTGCCCAATTCTTTTGCGATGGCTTCGGCGCGGGGCAGGTTATCGGTAAAGGTGTCGTCGTCGAACATGATTTCCTGCACGCTCGGAAACAGCTCCATTGCCCGCTTTACTTCGGCGATCACATTCTCCACCGAACGTGTACGATATTTATGTCCGCCAACCGTTTGCGGCCACAGGCAAAACGTACAATGAGACTTACAGCCACGGCCCGTGTAGATTGAGATATAAGGATGCTTCAGATAGCCGATGAAGTAATCCTCCATCTTCAGGTGCTTTTTATAAACATCCACCACAAATGGCAGCTGATCCATATCCATGAGCAGGGGGCGATCTTCGTTTTTGATAATCTCTCCGGCTTCATTACGCCACCAGATGCCCTGAACCTCGGCCAGGGGCTTGCCTTCGGCGATCTCCTTGATCGTGAAATCGAATTCATTCCCGCACACGAAATCCAGTACGGGCGCACGCTCAAGCGATTCCACGGGCTGCACGGCGACTTTGGCGCCGATAAAGCCGACCAGCATGGCAGGGTTCAGCTTCTTAAACTCTTCCGCCACCTTCACATCGTTGCCAAAAGAAGGCGTAGAGGTGTGGATGATAAGCAGCTGGTGTGTCTTGGCATGAGGGAGTACGTCCGCCATGCTCAAACGGGCAGGGGGGGCGTCGATCAATGTCGAATCTGGCAGTAAGGCTGCCGGCTGAGCCAACCAGGTCGGGAACCAGAAGCTTTTAATCTCACGCCGCGCCTGATAGCGAGACCCGGCACCACCGTCGAACCCGTCGAAGGAAGGAGGTTGCAGAAACAAAGTTTTCATCGTCATCTCGTCACTCACTCTTTCGACCAAAGTCAACCCGTCCGGAATCGGCAACCATGGGTTGGCCGTGCCAATCCACGCGGTTGCCCGTAAAACTCGCAATATAAATGAGCGTGGAGAAGAAATCACGCAACAGAAAAAGCCAAATATTTTGCCTTTTTGGGAGGCCCAAAGCGGCTTCAATCCGCCAAGCCGTCATGGCGCGCACGCCGAGCGCCCCAACGAACAGCAGGACGCTCCATATTGAAAGGACTGAAAACGCCATCGCAAGCGCAGCCAAGAGCAATGGCATTTGAAATATTGTTCCCAGATATGCCACGGGAACCAGTGCCCGAATTGTCCGCGCCCAGCGCAGTTCGTGCTGGAAAAGCGAGGCAAAGTCTTGTTCGGGTACTGTGGTCGCGGGAATGACTGGCGCCAGCGCAATTTTCTGCCCAGCGGCCAAAACAAGGCGTCCAAGCACCTGATCATCGGCGAGGTAATTAGCAAGGGCTTCAAGGCCGCCAATTTTTTCCAGAACGCCAGCGCGAATCGCCATGGTTACGCCCATGCAATCCTGTCGGCCCAAACGGCGCGCCAGCAAGGCGCCGGGTAAAAAATTATAGTTGAGTTGCGCCACCCCAAGTTGCGCAGCGAGAGAGGGGTTTGCGGGAAGCCCGGTATAGATCGTCGTGACCAGCCCTACGTCTGGCTCCTCGAAAGCGGCCAGGATCGCATTCAGATAATAAGGCGGAACATGTACGTCAGCATCCGAGATGACAATGACTTCATGTTTCGCCAATGGCTTCATATTGATGAGATTCGAAACTTTTCGGTTTCGGCCATGCTCGGCGTCATTCACCATCACGGCTATGTCTTGCTTTGGGTAACGGGCCCTGAGATTTGACAGAACGGCAAGTACTGGATCGTTCTTGCTTTGAACGCCGAAAACAAGTTGATAAACCGGATAATCGAGCAGAAAAAAGGATTCTAGTGCCAGCTCGGTCAGGGCTTCCGTGCCATATAGAGGCTTCAGAACCGATACGCCTGGGAGCTGAGACGGCGAAGCGCGCAAATTCTTGCAGAATTGTTCAGCCAAAAGCGCGCCGAACACCTGCTGGGCAAGTCCGGCAAGGGTCAGCAACGCGGCGGTTAAGGCTATAATCTGCAAAATAGCTATACGATCTAGCCGGCTGAACTGTCCCGAAGGTCGGTAATTTTGGCCTTCAGGGCGGCGATCAGCTGGGAGGCATCGCCTGATTTTACAAGGGATGCAAAGTCAGAAGCGTGCACGGCAACCTGGCTGATGGTACCGTTCAGAAGCACATCGTCAATTTTCCAAGAATCGTTATTCCTGGCGACGACATAATCAAGTTTTACGGAGCCATCATTCGAGGATAATTTTGTCTCAACGATTTTCTTTTGCCCCAGCGATTGCACAGGCGGCACAACCGACAGCGTCTGACCATTGTAGCTATTAAATTGCGAGACATAGCTGGATACGGTGAACTGAGTAAATAGATCGATCAGCTCACTTTGCTGGGATGCCGGCAGCGTGGACCACAGAAAACCAACCGAATTTTTGGTCACTTCCGGCAGATCGTAGGTTTGTTCAATCACCGGCGCGAGCGCATCGTATCTGGCCTGAAATTTCTGGCCGGCCAATGCCGATTTCATGGCCGAAATCAGGGCGTTATCTAACGCTGAAACCGGGCCGGTCGCATCGGAACCGGCGGCCATGGCGGAAGGCATAAAAAATAAACCGCCAGCCAGCGCCAGGGCAGGGCAACGGAAAATATTCTTCATGCGCTTCTCCTTACTGCGCGGGAACGGCAATAAAATCACGGAAAGAAGGCACGCCGATGGCAGCCATGGCGTGCGCCACGATGTGCTGGGCGGTCAACCCTGCCTCGACCAATTGCGCCGCTGGCGTGTTATGGTCGATCAGCAGGTCCGGCAAGGTCATTGGCCTGAACTTCAAGCCCTTATCGAATGCACCGCTCCAGGCGAGATGATGCGCCACGGCCGCTCCAAAGCCGCCAGCCGCCCCTTCCTCGATCGTAATCAGCACTTCATGATTCCGGGCCAGTTGGTCGAGCAGAGCCGTGTCCAGGGGCTTCATGAACCGGGCATCGGCAACCGAGGTGGGAAGCCCTCTGGTGGTCAAATCTTCCGCTGCTATCAGCGCCTCCGCCAAGCGGGTTCCAAGCGACAGGATCGCAATTTTGCTTCCTTCCCGCAGCAGGCGTCCCTTGCCGATTTCCCATGGCGTACCGCGATCTGGCAGGGCAGCGCCCACACCTTCACCGCGCGGGTAACGGAAGGCCGAGGGCCGATCGTCGATGGCAGCCGCAGTGGCGACGCAATGCATCAACTCCGCCTCGTCGGATGGCGCCATAATCACCATCCGCGGCATGGGGCCGAGAAAACACAAATCGTAGGCGCCGGCATGGGTCGCGCCATCAGCGCCTACAAGGCCGGCCCGGTCCATTGCAAACCTCACCGGAAGGCTCTGCAACACGACATCATGCACCAACTGGTCGTAACCGCGCTGAAGGAAGGTTGAATAAATGGCGCAGAACGGTGCCATACCTTCGGTTGCCATGCCTGCGGCAAATGTCACGGCGTGCTGTTCGGCAATCCCCACATCGAAAATGCGATCGGGAAATTTCTGGGCAAATTTATCCAAACCCGTTCCGCCCGGCATGGCGGCAGTTATCGTGACGATTTTTGAATTATGCTCCGCCTCGGCAATCAAGGCCTTCGCGAACACATTGGTGTAAGTTGGCGGGCCCGGCGGCGCCTTTTTCTGTTCGCCGGTAATCACATTAAACTTGGAAACGCCGTGATACTTGTCACCCGCTGCCTCAGCCGGCGCATAGCCTTTGCCTTTTTGCGTGACTACATGCAGCAAAAGCGGCGCCTGGGCATCGGAGTCGCGGAGATTACGGAGTACGGGCAGCAAATGCTCCATATTGTGGCCATCGATGGGGCCGACATAATAGAAGCCGAGCTCCTCGAACAAAGTACCGCCGGTGAGAATGCCCCTGGCATATTCTTCGGCCTTGCGTGCGGTGCGTTCAATGGGGCGCGGAAAGCGTTTCGCCATTTTTGCGGCGAAATCGCGCAGGCTCATGAAGCTGTGCGAGGAAATAAGCGTCGAAAGATAGGCGCTCATCGCGCCAACAGGTGGCGCGATTGACATGTCATTATCGTTGAGGATGACAATGAGCCGGGATTTCATCGCGCCGGCGTTATTCATGGCCTCGTAGGCCATGCCGGCACTCATGGAGCCGTCGCCGATGACAGCGATGACGTTCCGGGGCGGCTCTTCCTTATTCAGGTCTCTCGCCACCGCCATGCCGAGTCCCGCGGAGATCGAGGTGCTGGAGTGTGCAGCGCCAAAGGGGTCGTATTCGCTTTCTGAACGGCGCGTGAAGCCAGACAACCCGCCCGGCTGGCGCAGGGTGCGGATTTGCGCGCGCCGACCCGTTAGAATTTTGTGCGGGTAGCATTGATGCCCCACATCCCAGATCAGCCGGTCGCGAGGTGTATCAAAAACTGCGTGGATGGCTACGGTCAGCTCAACAACGCCAAGGGATGAGCCCAGGTGTCCACCGGTTACGGAAACCGTGTCGATCGTTTCAGCGCGCAGCTCGTCCGCCACCTGTTTGAGCTGGTCTGTCGAAAAATTGCGCAGATCTGCGGGGAAATGAACGCGGTCGAGCAAGGGGGTAGCTGGCGGCATCAGAGGGCCCCTCCTGCGCGCCGCGCCGTCAAAAATCGCATAGCTGGTCCCGTCATCCGCATCAATCCGTTCAATATGCCCAAATCCTGTTCGGATAGGCGATCATCGCCTTGTTCACCTCAGACACATAGGTGACAATCTTAAAAAAAGCCAGAACTGCGCCTAAACTACTCTCTCTAATTTGCAATTTCCGGCCCTTGCCGGTGTTTTTACGATTTGCGATGGGCTAAAAATAAGCCGAGGCTTGCAGACTGTAGAGGCAATGACATATTGCAAACTCTACATGCGGCACGGCTACGGCGCACAGGCAACAGGATTAGAGCGATGGACGGTTCTCGGCCTCCGAAGACACTACGGGTTATTCTTGCGCAGCCTCGCGGGTTCTGCGCAGGTGTTGAGAGGGCAATAGATATTGTTGAACGTGCGCTGACGAAATTTGGCCCACCCATCTACGTACGCCATGAAATTGTTCACAACCGGCATGTCGTTGAAGATCTGCGCTCCCGCGGTGCGGTGTTTGTGGATGAGCTGGAAGAGGTGCCCGAAGGCGCGTGGACCGTATTCTCCGCGCATGGCGTTGCCCGCAAGGTCGTGCAAGCCGCGGCGGACAGGTCTTTGCCGGTTATTGACGCCACGTGCCCGCTGGTTGCGAAGGTGCACGCAGAAGGCCGCCGCTATGCCAGCCAGGGGCGTGAGATTGTGTTAATCGGCCACGCCGGGCATGCCGAGGTCGAGGGCACAATCGGCCAGATCGATGGCACGGTGTATCTGGTTCAAACCACTGAAGATGCTGAAAAGCTTCAGGTCGAAGATCCTGAAAAATTATCCTACATCACGCAGACGACGCTTTCCGTGGACGATACGCGCGGCATTATCGCAGCGCTCAAACAGCGGTTCCCTGCCATTGTCGGCCCGGATGTAAAGGACATTTGCTACGCGACCCAGAACCGCCAGGAGGCTGTGCATCATTTGGCCGAACTCGTGGATCTGATCTTGGTTGTGGGAAGTAAAAATTCCTCTAACTCCAACCGGTTGCGCGAAATTGGCGCCGAGCTGGGCCGCCCGGCCTATCTTATTGACGATGCCAGCGCGCTGCAGGCTGAATGGTTCCAGGGCGTAACCAGGGTGGGCCTGACCGCCGGGGCATCCGCGCCAGAGGTGCTGGTGCAGGGCGTGATCGACGGTATGAAGCGGTTCGGCCAGGTTGAGATCGAGCTTCTGGCGGGCACGCCGGAGGATGTTAAGTTTAAGCTCCCAGCCGAAGTGGCTGAAGTTTAAGGATATAAACAATGGGTGTGCCGCTAAACCAAGCTCTGCGTGTCGGGAGCTATATCCTCAAGCAACATCTTAGCGGGAACAAGCGCTACCCGCTGGTGCTGATGCTGGAGCCGCTGTTCCGCTGTAATCTGGCTTGCCAGGGCTGCGGCAAGATTGACTATCCGAACGAGATCCTGAACCAGCGCATCTCTGTGGCGGATGCCATTTTGGCCGCTGAAGAATGCCCGGCGCCGATCATCGCCATCGCTGGCGGTGAGCCGCTGCTGCACAAGGAGATGCCGCAGATCGTCGAAGCCTATCTGAAGATGGGCAAGTTCGTGATTCTGTGCACCAACGCGCTGCTGCTGGAGAAAAAGATCGACCAGTATAAGCCGCACAAGAATTTCTGCTGGGATATCCATCTGGACGGCGACAAGGAGATGCATGACCGCTCCGTCGATCAGGCGGGCGTTTATGAACGCGCTGTCGATGCGATCAAGCTCAGCAAATCCAAGGGGTTCCGCACCTCCATCAACTGCACCTTGTTCGACGGTGCGGACCCAGACCGGGTTGCGGCCTTTCTAGACACGGTGGCGGATCTCGATATCGAGGGCGTGATGACCTCCCCTGGCTATGCTTATGAGCGCGCGCCGGATCAGGAGCATTTCCTTAACCGCCAACGCACCAAGGAGCTGTTCCGCGCCATCTTCCGCCGCGGCAAGGAGAGTGCCAAGCGCGGCAAGAAGTGGAAATTCACCCAGTCTCCGCTGTTTCTGGACTTTTTGGCCGGCAACCAGACCTATGCCTGCACGCCCTGGGGCAACCCCACGCGCAACGTGTTTGGCTGGCAGCGCCCGTGCTATCTGCTGGGCGAGGGGTACGCCAAGAGCTTCAAGGAGCTGATGGAAACCACGGATTGGGACCGCTACGGAGTCGGCAATTACGAGAAATGCTCCGATTGCATGGTGCATTCAGGCTTTGAGGCCACGGCGGTGATGGATTCCATCAAGCGGCCGTGGAAGATTGCCCAGGTTGCTCTGGGCGGCATCAAGACCGAAGGCGCCATGGCCAAAGACATTCCATTGGATAAGGCCCGCAAGGCGGATTTCAACGTATTTACCCGGCACGTGGAGAGCAAAATGGCTGAAATCCACGCAGAGAAGGTTGCCCGTCAGGCGGCACTGCCAGCGGAGTGAGTTTATACCCTCCGGCCTCGTGTTAGAGCGCGATGACTTCAGATCTGCTCGCAAAACGAGCAGACCTGAAGTCTGAATCGCCCTCTACTTCATTGATTCAGAGGCGGATTCAGACATAAGAGCGATCGCCGGGGCGATTCGATCTCATGTCATCTGGCCCTAGGTTGAGGCCGGAAGCGTTTTCAGCCGCGCAAGCAAGGCTTGCCTTGCGGCTTTGGCGTCTCGCCCCACGGCGACAAGCCGTGGCACTTGCCATGGCTGCCGGGCGATGCAGGCCATGAGCCGGATAATGTCCAGGCTGCCATCGTCTTTCAGTGCAACAAGGGCGGCAGGCGGCAGGTTGCGTTCCGCCGGGTCTGCCACCGCCCGCAGAGCCGCGAAAGGCAGTTTCCTTTCCTTGGCGATTTCCGCGACAGAACCGGATTCGAGATCAATCGCCGCCGGGTGGCTGCGCTGATACAGAAGCGCCTTGGCCTGGGTTGAGGCGGCAATTTTGTGTCCCGCCAGAATTGCCCCCGCCGTTGCGCCGCCAAGAAATTCAATCAGCCGGTAGTCGCAAGGGTAGATGCGTGTGCCACAAATCACCACGGATGGCACCAGAATCGTACCGGGCCTTAGTCCTGGCCGTAATCCACCGGCCAGGCCAAAGCTGATAAGGGCCTCGGCGCCTTCCTGTGCAAGAGCCTCAGCGGCATCCCTGGCGCCGTGAGGCGTGCCGCCACCAACGCCTACCATAAAGCCGCCGTTGCGTAGCCATTGTGCTTCTGCTTGCAGCCCCGTGACGATGCCAATTTTGGCCCGATTCATGTTTTGCCTAGAATTCGCTAAAGTCGGTTGACTTGGTGAGCCCGGTGGGGGTCGAACCCACGGCCAACCGATTAAAAGTCGGTTGCTCTACCACTGAGCTACAGGCTCTTACCAAGGCGGCGCGGAATTCAACCCACGTCCGTCGAGGCTGCAAAAACCATCTTTCGCCAGGCGAAGTCAAGCCGCCGGAGCCGGTGGCGGCCATCATTGGGCATAAAAAGCGCGCCATGCAGGCGCGCTTCGGCATGAAGGGCTTATCCGGCTTTCAATGTCGCCATGTCGATGCAGAAGCGATACTTCACATCGCTCTTCAACATGCGTTCATACGCTTCGTTGATCTTCTGGATAGAGATCATCTCGATTTCGGCGGCGATATTATGCTTGCCGCAGAAATCCAGCATTTCCTGAGTTTCCTTGATGCCACCAATGATGGAGCCGGCGAAATTACGCCGCCGCATCAGTAGCGGAAATACAGGGATGGGCAGCGGGTGCTCAGGGGCTCCCACCTGCACCATGGTGGCGTCGCGCTTCAGCAGATTGAAATAAGGAGAAAGATCATGAGAGGCGGAAACCGTATCGATGATCAGGTCGAAGCTTTCGGCGTGTTCCGCCATCTGCGCTTCATCCTTGGACAGAATTGCCAGGCTGGCGCCAAGCTTCTTCGCATCCTCCACCTTGCTGGCTGACGTGGTGAACAATGCCGTCTCAGCACCCATCGCGTGGGCCAGCTTCACGCCCATATGGCCAAGCCCGCCCAATCCGATGATGCCAACCTTCTTGCCCGGCCCCGCACCCCAGTGGCGCAGCGGTGAATAGAGCGTGATGCCCGCGCACAGCAGCGGTGCCGCCGCGGCCGGGTCCAGATTTTCTGGTATGCGCAGCACAAAATTTTCATCGACGACGATCCGATCGGAATACCCGCCCTTGGAGGGTTCGTTGATGGCATTATCGGTGCCGCCGTAGGTTTGGCCAGTAAGCCCCTCAGCACAATATTGCTCCAGCCCTTCCTGGCAGGAGGTGCAGGTGCGGCAGCTGTTCACCATGCAGCCAACGCCAACAAGATCGCCGGCCTTATATCTACTCACACCTTCGCCAACGCTCTTTACCCGGCCGACAATTTCGTGCCCCGGCACGGCAGGATACTGGGTGAAATGCCACTCATCGCGGGCGAAATGCAGGTCTGAGTGGCAAACGCCACAAAACATGATCTCGATTTCAATATCGCTCGTGCCAACATCACGGCGGTTGAAGGTAAGCGGGGCCAATGGAGAAGAAGGGCTGGTTGCCCCATAGCCAGTGCAAATAAGCATCACAGATTCCCGATTTAAGAAATGCCGCCTGGATATTGTCCGCTCGGCGTCAAATTCAACCTGTTTGTAATTTGCTCGCGTCAGTTTCTTTAAAAGAATTGTTTATTCTTGAAGGTTGACGCGCTGGAGGGGCTCCTGTAGCGTGAAAACCGAAGAAAGGAGACCATGGCTGCATGTGTGGGATTGCCGGACTGTTCCTGAAAAACCCAGTGTTGGAGCCGCAGCTCGGCGCGCTGATGACGAATATGCTGAACGTGTTGACCGAGCGCGGGCCAGATTCAGCAGGCTTCGCAATTTATGGCGCCCCCACGCCGGGGCGCGTGAAATTTACCGTGCGCGTTAAACCGGGGTTTAAGGGCCTGTCACTGCCAGCCGGGCTGGAGGCGGTTGTGGCGATGCATGATGACCATGCCGTGATCAGTGTTCCTGCCGAGCTGGCGGCGCAGGCACAGGCGTTTCTGGAAACCCACGCTGAGCTTACGATCGCTTCCGTTGGCAGCCGCATGGAATTGTTCAAGGGCGTTGGCCTGCCGCAGGATGTCAGCGCGCGGTTTGGCCTCTCCGGCATGTCCGGCACGCACGCGATCGGCCATACCCGCATGGCCACCGAATCGGCCGTAACAACGGAAGGGGCGCATCCTTTCTCCACCGGTGCGGATCAATGCCTGGTGCATAATGGCTCATTATCAAACCATAACGATGTCCGCCGTACTTTGATCCGTAAAGGCGTGAAATTCGCCACGCAAAACGACACGGAAGTTGCTGCCGGTTATCTCTCCGATAAGCTGCGCGAAGGTGCGAAACTGGATGAGGCGCTGACATTGGCGCTGAACGACCTGGACGGTTTCTATAATTTTGTCGTTGGCACTGAGAGCGGCTTTGGCGTGCTGCGCGACCCCGTTTCCTGCAAACCGGCGGTGATGGCCGAAACCGAGGATTACGTTGCCTTTGCGTCGGAGTATCGCGCCCTTGTCGGCTTGCCGGGGATAGAGACAGCGCGCCTGTTCGAGCCTGAACCCGCTAAAGTCTATTTCTGGGAGCGCGCGGCGTGAGTGCGGTGTTACAAAAATCAGCAGAAGCCACGGTGAGTTTCGATCTTGCCGCCAGCACTTTGCGGGAGCTGAACGCCACCCTGCAAACATTGTCGGCTGACACGAACCAGACAGCCTGGACAATTCTCAACCCGCAAGG
>JAGWZS010000172.1 GCA_018971905.1 Rhodospirillales bacterium
ACCCCCGGCTCGGCATATTCATAAGTGGCGCGGGTGATCCTGTCCCACAGTTCGCGGGCGCGTAAACTCCGGTAAACCCGGCCGTTGAATTTCAAATCCCAGCCCGTGTCCAGCTCCACCGCCTTCATGAAATCATCCGTCACCAGCACGGATAAATTGAAATTGCGCAACCGCCCAGGCTCGCGCTTGGCGGCGATGAACTCCTCGATATCCGGGTGGTCACAGCGCATTGTCGCCATCATCGCCCCGCGCCTGGCCCCGGCGGACATGATGGTGCGGCACATCGAATCCCACACATCCATGAAGGAAAGCGGGCCGGAGGCATCCGCCCCCACACCGCGCACGGGCGCGCCCTTGGGCCGCAGCGAAGAGAAATCATACCCGATGCCGCCGCCCTGCTGCATGGTCAGCGCCGCTTCACGCAAATGTGTGAAAATCTGGCCGAGATCGTCCTCGATATTGCCCATCACGAAGCAGTTGAACAGCGTTACCCGCCGCTGCGTGCCGGCACCTGAGAGAATGCGCCCGGCGGGAATGAACCGGAAATCCTCCAGCGCCTCGTAAAACGGCACTTCCCATTTGCCCGGCTCTTTCTCCACCTCGGCCAGGGCGCGGGCCACGCGCCGCCACATATCCTCCACGCGGCCATCAACCGGCACACCGGTCTCATCCTTCAGCCGGTATTTCGCATCCCATATCTGCGCGGAAATCGGCGCCATCGTCTCCAGGATGGAGCCGTTTGAAGCCTGCAAATCCGCCTGAATATCCATATCGTTTTCCTTGATCAGCTGCCGGCCGCCCGAGCGGAGACTCGGGCTCCGGTTGCGACCATACCAAGCAGAGGTCCGCGCCGCCACTCAAGTTTCAGCCGTGAAAGCGCCCCGCCAGCACGCACAGCCCGGCTGTTTCAGCCAATAGCTGCGCACCGCCCAGAATATCGCCGGTAAAGCCGCCAATCTGGCGTTTCGCCAGCGCGCAAACGCCCGCAGCCGCCAGCGCCATCGCGGCGAACGCCGGCAGAAAAGGCCAGAACAACAAGGCCGCCAGCCCCAGCCCCGCCAGCGCCGGGGCAAGAGCCATGCCCGTGCCCGCCATCTGCCCCAGCCCATCCGCCCGCGCAGGCGGCAGCACCAGCATCACCATTGGCAACAGCGCCCGGCTCAACGCGCCGGTTGCGGCCAGCCGCCAGACCATGTCCGCCCCCGGCAAAGCCGCCAGGCATGCTGCCCGCAGCCCAAGCGTGAGCACCAGCGCCACCACCCCATAGCTGCCAATCCGGCTGTCGCGCATAATCTCCAGCTTGCGCGCCCGCGTGCGCCCGCCGCCAAACCCGTCGGCCATATCGGCCAGCCCGTCCTCGTGCATCGCCCCGGTGAGCGCCACGCTGGCGCCTATGGCCAGCAGCGCCGCGGCCAAACCTGGCAGCCCGGCCCACGCCGCCAACCAGAACACCAGCCCGGAGGCCGCACCCACAACCGCGCCCACCACCGGGTAAGCCCAAACCGCATCATGCAGGGGCGGTGGTGTTTCCATTCGCCCCATTGGCAGGCGGCTCAGCAGCATGAAGGCCAGCCGCGTTTCATCCCGGCGGCGGCGCCAGCTCATGCGCCGGAAACACCGGCCTCGGCAAAGGTGGACATGCCATCATGCGCCGCCAGCGCCGCGCGCACCACGCCCAACGCCACGGCAGCCCCACTGCCTTCGCCCAGCCGCATTCCCAGCGCCAGTAACGGCGTTTTGCCTAGCTTTTCCAGCAAGCGTTTATGCCCTGGCTCGGCGCTGACATGCCCGGCCAGGCCATGCGCCAGCGCGCCCACGCCCAGCCCCTCCAGCACGGCGGCGGCGGCGGTGCATATGAACCCATCCAGCAGCACGGGAATTCTGTGCATCCGCGCCGCCAGAATCGCCCCGCAGATCGCCGCCTGCTCGCGCCCGCCAAACGCCGCCAGCACCGCCAGCGGGCTATCCAGCGCCGCCGCGTGCCGGGCCAGCCCGGCCTTTATCGCCGAAATCTTCCGGCCCATCACCGCGGCATCCGCCCCCGTGCCAGGCCCCACCCAATCCGCCGCCTCACCGCCAAACAATGCCGCCGCCAGCGCCGCCGCCACGGTGGAATTGCCAATGCCCATCTCACCCAGCAGCAATATATCCGCCTGCGGATTCACGGCGGCGGCACCTTGCGCCATGGCCTCCAGCACCTCGGCCTCGCTCATCGCCGGGCCTTGTGTGAAATCTCCTGTCGGGCGCTCCAGCTCCAGCGCCACCACGGCAAGCTCCGCCCCGCTGGCGCGGCAGAGCTGGTTGATCGCCGCTCCACCGGCCTTGAAATTCGCCACCATCTGCGCGGTGACCTCCTGCGGATACGGGTTCACCCCCTGCGCGCATACGCCATGGTTACCCGCAAACACCAGCGCCTGGGCGGTGCCGATGCGTGGCCGCGCCACCCCGCGCCAGCCAGCCATGAACATTGCCACATCCTCCAACCGGCCCAGCGCGCCGGGCGGCTTGGTGAGTTGCCCCTGCCGCGCGGCGGCGGCGGCGGCGGCGGCTTCATCAAAAGCGGGCAACGCCGCCAGCCGGGCGCCAAGTTCCGCGAAAGACGCAGCAGGAAACAAGGGAGTGCTCATCATCGTCCAATCATCATTTCACACGCAACAGATAGCCCGAGACAGCAAGCTGCACCTCATCGGCCAGCGCCGCAATCTCCTGGTTCAGCCACCCGGCCTCATCGCGGAACCGCCTGGCCAGCGCATTGTCTGGTACAATGCCCATGCCCACCTCATTGGTTACAAACACCACAGGAGAGACCTGCCGCTTGGCCACGGCGCAAAGCCGCGCGGCCTCTTCCCGCACGTTCATATCCGCAACCATCAGATTGGACAGCCAAAGGGTCAGGCAATCCACCAGCCTTGGCCCCACGCCATCTGTGGCCTCCAGGGCGCCGGGCAGGTCCAGCGGCACTTCCGCCACCTGCCAACCCGGCCCGCGCCGGGTGCGATGCGCCGCGATTCGCGCCGCCATCTCCTCATCACCCGCCTGCGCGGTGGCGATGTAATGCGGTGCGCCCGGCAGCGCCAAGGCCCGGCGTTCGGCATGGGCGCTTTTGCCTGAACGCGCCCCGCCGGTGATGAGAATGATCATGCCCGCCTTCCAAGCATTCTTTTCCCCCGCTTGCAAAGCCCGGCCACCCCTTCAAAACAGGCACGGCTTGGCCCAAAACCCTGTTATGGCCGCTTCGCCCTTTACCCGTCTGCTGCTCATCCGCCACGCGGTTTCCACCGCCACCGGGCAACTGGCCGGGCGGCTGGATGTGCCAGCCAACCTGCCCGCCGCCCCCGCCTTGGCCCAGGCGCGCGCGCAGCTCGCTTGCCTGCTGCCCGGCCCGCGCAACCTGTTCAGCAGCCCCGCCTTGCGCTGCCGCCAAACCGCCGAGGCCCTGCTGCCGGGCGCGGCCATAACCGAGGACCCCCGCCTCTGGGAGCAGCATTTCGGCACGTGGGAGGGTATGGAAAACACGTCTCTACCCGATCTCGGCCCCATGAATCGCACAGCCCTGGCCGCCCATTGCCCGCCGGATGGCGAGAGCTTTCTGGATGTCTGCCGCCGCGTGGAGCCAGCCCTGGAAGAGGTCGCGGCGGGCGGCCCCGCCATCATCGTCACCCATGCCGGTGTCATCCGCGCCGCACTCGGCCTGGCATTGGGCAACGCCGCCCAGGGCCTCGCCTTCGAAATCGCGCCCTTCTCCGCCAGCCTACTCACGCGGCTGGAGGGCGCATGGTCCATCGGCTTTGTGAACCGCGCACTGGCGCCATGAGCCCCCACCCCGCCGCCATGCTGCTGGCACTCGCACTGGATGCCGCCATCGGCTGGCCAGACGCGCTCTACCGGCGCATCGGCCACCCGGTCACCTGGTGCGGGGCGCTCATCACCAGGCTGGAAGCACAGCTGAACCATGGCCGCTTCAGGCGCCTTAAAGGCGCCGCCACGGCGCTGCTGGCCATTCTGCTCGCCCTCGCCATCGCCGCGCTGCTGCAGCGCCATGCCGGGCTGTGGCTCACCGCGATTCTGGCCTGGCCGCTCGTCGCCGCGCGCTCGCTGCACCAGCATGTCGCGGCGGTGGCAGCCCCCCTTGCACAGGGCGACCCGCCCGCCGCCCGCCGCGCCGTTGCCATGATCGTCGGCCGTGACACCGATACGCTGGACGCCCCAGCCATCGCCCGCGCCGCCTTGGAAAGCCTCGCCGAAAACGCCTCGGACGGCATCATCGCCCCACTTTTCTGGGGGGCGCTGCTCGGCCTGCCCGGCATCGCGGCGTACAAA
>JAGWZS010000173.1 GCA_018971905.1 Rhodospirillales bacterium
CACGCATGTGATCTTCGGCCCGCCCGCCCAGGCGGCACTGAACCAGATGCAGGCCGCGCTGGCCAATGACGATCTGGCCGCGGCGGTGGCGGCAGCGAATACGCTGAACCCGCCCACCCAGGCCGCGATGGCGAGCTGGCTGACGCCCGCGCGGCAATTGCTGGCGGCACGGCAGGCACTGGCCAGCATGGCCCGGCAGAGCCAGTAAGCCGATGTGGAGCGTGCTGAAATTCTGCCTCATCGCCGCGCTAGTTCTGGCGGGTGCCTGGTGGCTGGCGGCGCTGCCGGGAGGCGTGACCGCCGATGCCGGGGCGTACCGCATCACCGCTTCCGCCCCGGTGGCGCTGCTGCTGCTGCTGGCAGTGGTGGGGCTGCTGATTGTTTTTCTGCGTGTGCTGGGGGGCTTGCGCCGCGCGCCACGGCGGTTTGCCGGCTGGCGGAGCGAGCGGCGGCAACAGGCCGGTGAGCTGGCGCTGCAACGCGGGCTGGTGGCGGTGGCGGCGGGCGATGCCAGCGGCGCCAGGGCCGCCGCGGTGAAAGCCCGCACCCTGCTGGGCGAGGCCGCCTTTGTGCAATGGCTGACCGCCGAGGCGGCGCGGCTTTCTGGCGAGGGCGAGCAGGCGCGGCTGGCTTTTGAAAAACTGACCCAGAGCAAGGAGATGAAATTCCTTGGCCACCAGGGGCTGCTGCGCGAGAGCCTAAAGGCTGGGCGGGTGGACGAAGCCGCACGGCAAGCATTGGCGGCGGAAGAGGCATACCCCGGTGGCGCGTGGACACGCGGGCAGCGTCTGGCCCTGGCCGTGCGCGCGCAGAATTACGCCGCCGCCCTGCGGCTGACGCAAGAGCCGCATGAACGCGCCGCCCTGGCCGTGGCCGCCGCGCAAACGGCCGAAACGCCGAAGCTGGCGCTGGGGTTCGCCAAGCAGGCGGCGAAGGCGGAGCCAGGCTCACCCGTTGCCCTGGCGGCGCTGGCCCGGGCGCTGCGCGCCGTGGGCAAAGACGGCGCGGCCCGCAAAACCCTTCTGCACGGCTGGAAGATAGCGCCCCACCCGCTGCTGGCGGCGGCCTGGCTTGCGCCCGGCGCAACGCCGCTGGAACGCGCCCAGGCGGCGGCACAGCTCTCGGCGGCCCGGCCCGGCCACATGGAATCCGAGCTGCTGTTGGGCGAGACGGCGCTGGCGGCCAAGTTGACCGGCGAGGCAAGGCGCCATGCCGAGGCGGCGCTGAAGGCCGGCAATACGGACGGACGCGCCAAAGCCATTCTGGCGGCGCTGGACGGCAAACCAGCCCCCGCCATTGCCCCCGCCTGGCGCTGCACTGCCTGCCAGGCGCAGACGGCAGAATGGTCTTGCACCTGCCCTTCCTGCGGGAGGCCAGGCACACTGACCCCAACCCACCCGGATTCAGCCCTGATGGCAACGGAGAATGGCTAGCCATGGAGATTAAGCGCGCGGGCTCTCAGCCTTCAGCCAAGGGGCCGGATGAATATTTCACCGGCATTGTGAGGATAGACCCGTTGAACAGCCCGGCTGAACCGGCAAGGGTGGCGATGGCGCTGGTTACCTTCGAGCCTGGCGCCCGCACGGCCTGGCACACCCACCCGCTGGGGCAGACGTTGATTGTAACCGCCGGATGCGGCTGGGCACAGCGCGAGGGCGGCGCGGTGGAGACGATCCGCCCAGGCGATGTGGTGTGGTTTGCCCCCGGTGAGAAACACTGGCACGGCGCCACCGCCACCACGGCGATGAGCCATATCGCCGTGCAGGAAAAAGAAAACGGCTCACCCGTGACCTGGATGGAACCGGTGAGCGCCGAGGATTACGCGCGGGGCAACGGCTAGAGCGCGATTCAGAGGCGGATTCAGACATGAGAGCGATCGCCGGGGCGATTCGATCTCATGCCATCCGGCTCTAGCCCCGCAACGCCTCAAGCCGGGCCAGCACGGCGGGCACGTCTGGCTGAACCTCGAAGAGGGTGCGAATCTCGGGGCGGGCAAAACCGCGCTTTATGGTTTCCTCCAGCAGCGCCACAAACGGCTCCGCCCAGCCTAAAATATTCACCAGAATGATCGGCTTGGTATGCTGGCCAAGCTGCTTCCAGGTTAAAATCTCGAAAGTTTCATCGAAGGTGCCCAGCCCGCCGGGCATCACCACGAAGGCGTCACCCAGCGCGAACAGACGGCGCTTGCGGGTGTGCATCGAGTCGGTGACGATGAGTTCCGTAAGGCCCTGGAACTCCACCTCGCGCTGGCGCAGAAAATCCGGGATAACCCCCGTCACCTCGCCGCCGCTGCGCAGGGTTGAACCCGCGATGATGCCCATGAGCCCGACATTGCCACCCCCGAACACCAGGCGCATCCCGCGCCCGCCCAGCCCTTCACCCAACGCCTTGGCCGAGGCGGCATAAACCGGGTCCTGGCCCGGATTGGAGCCGCAAAAGACGGTGACGGAAAAACTACCCATGTAACTCAGCCTCGCTTCCAGTTTTGGCGCGTTCGTGGCAGGCTGAGGACGCCATGGCAAGCAACGACACATCCGGCCTTCCCGCCCCGAAACGGCGCAATTTGCGTCTCATCGCCCTTATTGTGCTGGTTTTGCTGGCCCTGGGCGATGGCGCGCTGCTGCTTTACCTGCATTACGGCCGCCACCCGGCGCCACCTGCCCCAGCCGCGCCACCAGCGGCCCAGACACCGGCACCGCAGGCCGCCAGCGCCACCCCGCCGCCAAGCTTTGACATTGTGCGCGTGGACCCGCAGGGCAACGCCGTGCTGGCCGGGCGCGCCATGCCGGGCGCCACGGTAACGGTAAAAGATGGTGATACCGTGCTGGGCACGGCCACGGCGGATTCGCAGGGCGCGTTTGTGCTGATTCCCCCCAGCCCACTGCCACCCGGCTCGCATGAGATCACGCTCTCTGAAACCTTGCCCAACGGCCAGGTGCTGAATGGCACGCAAAGCGCCTCCATCTCTGTTTCTGGCAATGGCCAGCCCGCCTTGGCCGTGGTTTCCGGCCCCAACGGCAGCAGCGTTGTTACCGGCCAGGGGCCGCAGGCCGGCCAGCTTGGCATGGGTGCCGTGGATTACGATGCCCATGGCCATGCAATGTTCAGCGGCACCGCCCCGGCGGGCGCTGCGGTGACGGTTACGCTGGGCGGCAAGGTACTGGGCACGGCCACGGCGGACAGCTCCGGCCATTGGCACGTGCAGGCACCGGTGCCTGTCGGGCCGGGCATGATCACGCTGAACGCCACCACGGCGGACGGCAGCGCGCTTCCGGCCGAAACCGTGCCTTTCGCGCCGGAAAAACTATCGCAAGCGCTGGAGGAAGGCCATGTGGTCATCGTCCCTGGGGATAATCTCTGGATGATCGCCCGCCGGGTTTATGGCAAAGGCACCTTGTACACGCTGATCTATTCCGCCAATGCGGGGCAGATCCATAATCCGAACCTGATCTTCCCCGGGCAGGCTTTCACCCTGCCGCAGAACCAGGCGAACTGAACAAAGCGAGACGCTGAATGAATATTGCTGAAACTGTGAAATCGGTGATGAGCCCGCCGCACAAGGCGGGGTATCCGTTCATTATCGGCGGCATCGCGGTGGCGGTTATCGGGCTGTTGCTCTGGTACCCGCTGACCTGGCTGGGCCTGCTGTTCACTGTGTTTTGCCTGTATTTCTTCCGCGACCCGGAGCGTGTGCTGCCGCCGCGCCAGGATGTGTTCGTGGCCCCGGCCGATGGGCTGGTGGTGAGCATCGAACAGGCGATTC
Source organism: Rhodospirillales bacterium (assembly GCA_018971905.1). Classification (GTDB taxonomy): domain Bacteria; phylum Pseudomonadota; class Alphaproteobacteria; order Acetobacterales; family Acetobacteraceae; genus Acidocella. Next base: position 3,764 of record JAGWZS010000173.1, read on the forward strand.
CTCCCGCTGAGCTCGGCCTGGCGCCGGAGCCGCGCACCCGCGTGGCGATTTTTCTCTCGGTGCTGGACGTGCATGTGAACCGCGCGCCCATCGGCGGCACGGTGCAGAAGATCGCCTATCATCCCGGGCTGTTTCTGAGCGCCGCCGAGGACAAGGCGAGCGACGATAACGAGCGTAATTCGCTGCTGCTGCGCACCGCTGGCGGGCAGGATGTGGTGGTGGTGCAGATTGCCGGGCTGATCGCGCGGCGGATTCTCTGCGAGGTGGCGGAAGGCCAGACGCTTCTGGCCGGCCAGCGCTTTGGCATTATCCGCTTCGGCTCGCGGACCGACCTTTACCTGCCCCCCGGCTGCCAGCCGCTGGTGGCGGTGGGCCAGCGCATGATCGGCGGGGAGACTGTCATCGCCGAATTGCCGGCGGCAGCCGTCACAACCTTTCCATGATGCCGCCCCGCCGCCTGCCCCGGCGGCAGCGTTTTTCCGGGCTCAGCTTCAACCGGATGCTGCCGAACCTGATGACGCTGCTGGGGCTGTGCATCGGGCTTTCCTC
>JAGWZS010000006.1 GCA_018971905.1 Rhodospirillales bacterium
CCGCATATTCCGAAACCGTAATATCAAGCGCCGCGCCTCCTGCGACAATACCATCAGCTTCAAGCGTGATCTCCCCGAAACCTCTGGCAAGCTTAATCACTACGCCATTAATTCCGCCATCGCGGATAATAAGGTTCGAGGCTGCGCCAATTGTCATTACAGGTATTTCTAGCGGCAGCTGACGCAGAAAGCTGCAAAGATCATCAATATCAGCAGGACGAAGCAGAAAGTCCGCCGCTCCGCCAACTCGAAACCAGGTCATCGGCGCAAGCGGCTCTCGCTCTTTGAGTCTCCCGCGCGCAGATGGAAGCAGGTTGATCATTATCGCCGGGCCCCAGCTGCCCTGGCTTGGGCCTGCATTTCGACCAGTTTCTGGGGCAAAGCAGCAGCCCATTGCGTGATATTGCCAGCTCCCAAACACACAACGTAATCCCCATGGCGGGCAATGGCATGTACCATTTCCGGCAAGTGAGAAGGATCGGCCATAGCAACCACGGAGCGATGACCACGGGCTCGCAAGCCTTCTACAAGCGCTTCCTTGTCCACCCCTTCAATAGGCGCTTCGCCGGCCGGATACACGTCCGCAATAATAACGGTACCTGCCTCATTCATGCAGGCGCAGTATTCCTCAAACAAACTTTGCAATCGCGTGTACCGGTGCGGCTGTACCACCGCAATTACATCTCTGGCGCCTGCCTGCCGCGCCGCTTTAAGCACCGCCGCGATTTCAACCGGATGATGCCCATAATCGTCGATCACCGTAATGCCGCCCGCCTCGCCAGTTTTTGTAAACCGGCGCTTTACCCCTGCAAATTTAGCAAGGGCCGCTTTTATCTGCTGCTCGTCGATCTCCATTTCCAGCGAAACTGCAATGGCCGCCAAAGCATTTTGGACATTATGATTGCCAAGCATCGGCAACTTAAACGGCCCCAGCCGCCTCGCCCGCCCAGCTATGCGGTCAGAAACCCTGACCTCGAAAGTCGCACCATCCTTGGACGAAATAATCCGCTCTGCGCGCACGTCAGCCTGTTGAGAGAAGCCATAGGTAATAACCCGATGATCTGACAGATCAGGCAACATCTGCTGCACAGCAGGATGATCAATGCAAAGCACCGCAAATCCATAAAACGGAATATTTGCAACAAATTGGCGATACCCAGCCTCCATCGCCTCCTTTGTACCCCAATGGTCGAGGTGCTCAGGATCCATGTTCGTAACGATGGCGATTACTGCCGGAAGGCGCAGAAAAGAACCATCTGATTCATCTGCCTCCACCACCATCCAGTCTCCCGAGCCAAGACGCGTATTAGAGCCATAGGCGTTGATAATACCGCCGTTTATAACGGTAGGATCAAGTCCCGCTCCCTCTAAGACGGCTGCGACAAGAGAGGTCGTGGTCGTTTTTCCGTGTGTACCGCCAATTGCAACGGCCCATTTAAGGCGCATCAACTCCGCCAGCATCTCAGCGCGACGAACAACAGGAATCAGCTTAGCACGCGCGGCAACAACTTCAGGATTGTCTTTCGGCACAGCCGTCGAAACAACCACAACTTGGGCGTTACCAAGATTTTTAGCGTCGTGTCCAACACTTACGGGAATGCCGCTCGCCCGTAGACGCTGTACATTTGCATTCTCGGAAAGATCCGACCCCTGAACCTGATAGCCTAGCTCATGCAATACTTCAGCAATACCAGACATCCCGATGCCGCCAATGCCAACAAAATGCAAAGGACCAATGGAAAGTGGAAGCGCCCTCATGCACGCACCCTTTCTTGTATCAAATCCGCCAGGCGCGCAGCGGCATTAGGCTCGCTTGCCTGCGTTGAAGCTGTTGCCATTTCCGTTAACCGCTCGGAATTCATCAAAAATGTCTCAATTTCTTTGGCCAAAATTTCCGTTGTCAGCCCAGACTGATCCAGTCTTACGGCGCCACCATTGGCTGTAAGAGCATCCGCATTTGCTCTCTGGTGATCATCGATAGCACCCGGGAGCGGAATAAATATCGCCGGCCTCCCGGCTACGGCAATCTCTGTCACCGTTGAAGCACCCGCACGGGAAATAATAAGATGCGCCCGCTTTAAGAGCGTCGCAACATTATCAAAAAATGGAGACAACTCGGCTCTAATTCCCGCATCGTCATAAGCGCGCCGAACCGCTTCGATATCCTCCCCGCGGCATTGCTGCGTTACATGCAAACGCCCCCGCAAATCTTGAGGCAATTGGGTTAAAGCCTTAGGCACAAGCGAAGAGAATACCTTCGCTCCAAGTGAACCGCCAACAACCAAAAGCTCAATTGTTCCGACCGGCGCGGTATAGTTTTGTCCGTAAAGCTCCCGAATCAGGGGACGCACCGGGTTGCCTACCACAATAGTTTGCATTCCATGAGGCAAACGTTGAGTGCAAGAAAAATTTATAGCTAAAATATCGGCAAATCGGCATAAAAACCTGTTGGCTCTGCCAAGCACCGCATTTTGTTCGTGGAGCACTCTCAACGGTTTGGCTCCCAATATGCTGGCAGCCGCAAGTATCGGCGGTACAGATGGATACCCCCCGAAGGCAACAATCGCTCCAGGCTTCAAGCCGCGCAAAATCGTGCGCGCCTGCAGCGTGCCTAGTGCCAAGGCCAGCATTCCTTGAAAAGCCCGCTTGACACCGCGCCCGGCTAAGCCACCACCCGCCACAACGTGTCTTTCCGTTTTTGCAAAAACCGTCGAGGCAAGGCCACCTGAACGCGCATCTGTCAAAAGCACGACACGTTCGCCGCGTTCAATCAGCTCCGCAGCCAATGCCTCTGCGGGAAAAAAATGCCCGCCGGTTCCACCCGCCGCTATAACAATGGGGCTGCCAGCACTCAATTTCATTGAACATCTCCCGCATGGCGCCTACGCGTGAGAGCTAATAAAAATCCCATCTGGATTGAAGTACCCATAATGGCACTGCCACCATAGGAAATAAACGGTAACGTCATGCCTTTGGTCGGAATAAGCGAAAGTGAAGAAGCCATATTGATGAATGCCTGAATGCCAAAACCAGCAATCAGGCCTCCAGCGGAGAGGACCACAAACAAATTTGGCTCTGCAAGCAGCCTGACCATGGCGCGCAAAATAATCGCCAGGAATACGGCCATGATAAAAGCACAGAAGAAGAGACCAAACTCCTCGCCCGCAACAGCGAAAACAAAATCCGCACGTGCGTCTGGCAGAAAATACTTTACCTGGCCCTCTCCCGGTCCACGGCCGAATATCCCTCCATTTCCGAAAGCCATTAAAGCGGTTTGCGCTTGGCTACCATGCGGCGGATGAATAAACATCATCACCCGCGTATGCACGTGCGTAATAAAAAAGAATGCGTACACACATGCCAGCGCAACCAGTGATGCAGCAACCGCCACCCACTTCATATCCATCCCGTCGAGATAGAATTGCGTGAAAACCACCATGGTATAAAGGAAGGTCATGCCGATATCTGGCTGCATCTTCAACAGTGCGATCGTGGCAAAAAATACGCACAACGCCGCCCGCTTGCCCGGAAAACCCGGTGTACGGCGTGACTCGGCAATACACCATCCAACAATAACGATAAAAGCCGGCCGCAAAAATTCAGATGGCTGAACGGTAAACCCTGGAAGCGAAAGCCAACGTCTGGCGCCATCCACTTCCGTTCCGTGTAGAAGAGTAAAAAATGTAAGCAGGTAAAACACGATGCCCATGCCCAACGCCGCCAGCTTTACCTGGCGCAGAGAGAGCATCGACATGAACAACATCGTTAGCCCACCGACAATTAAAAAAGCGATCTGCTTTATCATCGCCATGGTGCGTGGATCGGTAATGTGCGCGGTAAGCCCAGGCGAAGCCGCCAAGGCTAAAACATAGCCAATGCCCAACAGCACCGCGAGAGCAATCAACGTAAGGCGGTCCACGCTCCACCACCAACGCCCGAGAAGCGACGTATCAGCGCGAGACAGTGGGGGCATCACTCGCCTCCCTTCGCAAGGCAGGTAAAAAACTCGCCGCGCGCCTCAAAATTCGGAAACTGGTCGAAGCTTGCGGTGGCGGGCGAAAACAGCACAACGCCGCAGCCGCCTTTAGCGGCGGTAAATGCCGCCGGCACGGCTTTTTCCAGCGTTCCAACATACTCGTTCGCCACGCCGGCCTCACTCAAACGTTTAGCAAACGCCTCACCATCGCGGCCAATCAGAAGCGCTTTCTCGATCCGTGAAAAAAAGGGAGCTAACTCATCGATTCCGCCTGCTTTAGCGACTCCACCGGCTATCCAAACAAACCGCTCAAAAACCCCCATGGCGCGGCTGGCAGCATCGGCGTTCGTAGCCTTGCTGTCATTAATGAAGCGCACGCCCTCGCGCACCGCTACTTCCTGGGCACGATGCGCAAGGCCGGGAAATGTTTTAATGCCTTCTAAAATCGCGTCTTCGGAAACCCCCAACGCTTTTGCAGCCTCCGAGGCCGCAAAGGCGTTTTGAGCATTATGCCTCCCCGCCAAAGCCCGATTCGGCGGTGTTTCGTAATATTCGGATGAAATGGCGACCAATTTCGCTGGTTGCCCCGCCAACCAGAAAGCCATCTGCCGAGACGGATCATCCTCAATCCCGATAATGGCAGTACAATCCGCATCCTGGCGCGCAAAAATCTCCCGCTTCGCGGCCTCGTAACCTGCCATGTCACCATGGCGGTCCAAATGGTCGGGCGAAAGGTTGAGCATCACCCCCACATCGAAGCGCAGGCTTACGAGTCTCTCCAACATATAGCTGGACATTTCGAGTATATAGGCGCCGGCATCCGGCAAAATTGGCAAGGATAGCGCAGCTGGCCCCAGATTCGCTCCGGCGGCATTCGGAACGCCCGCCACGGTCAGAATATGGGCTAGCAACGCGGTGGTGGTGGATTTGCCGTTGGTACCCGTAATGCCAACGAAACGCGCCTTGCTGCCCAGCGCCCGCACGGCTTGATAAAGCAGTTCGGCATCCGCCAGAATTGGTACACCAGCCTGCTGTGCCCAGGCAGCTTGGGGGTGAGGCGCAGGTAAGCGGTGCGGTATACCGGGTGAAAGTACCAACGCATCAAAATGGCCGCCTGCTTCGCCTGGGCGCAACACCTCGAACCCTTCGTTAGCAGCCGCCTCCCGGCTCGCGCCGCTATCGTCCCATAAAACGAGGTCCGCCCCAAACTCACGTAAACGCCGCGCGGCTGGCATCCCGGCCCGCCCCAACCCCACAACCGCGAAACGCTTTCCAACGAAAGGTTGCATCATCGGATCTTCAGGGTAGCCAGTCCCACCAGCCCCAAGATCATGGAAATAATCCAAAACCGGATCACGATGGTCGGTTCCGCCCAGCCTTTTTTTTCAAAATGGTGGTGCAAAGGGGCCATCAAAAATACACGTCGGCCAGTGCGCTTATACCAGAACACCTGCACAATGACCGAAACGGTTTCGATAACAAAGAGCCCGCCAACAATAGCAAGAACGACCTCATTCTTAGTTGCCACCGCCACAGCACCCAAAGCGCCGCCAAGAGAAAGGGAGCCGGTGTCTCCCATGAACACAGCGGCTGGTGGGGCATTGAACCAGAGAAAGCCCATTCCCGCCCCAATCAGAGCCGACAAAAACACCGTTAGCTCGCCTACGCCGGGCACAAAATGAATTTCAAGGTATCCCGAGAAGATACGATTCCCGACCAGATAGGCGATGAGCCCAAATACGGCCGCGGCAATCATCGTTGGCACCGTTGCAAGGCCATCCAAGCCATCGGTAAAGTTCACCGCATTGGCCGAGCCCATCATCACCAGCAAAGCAAACAAAGGAAACAGAAAGCCTAATGGAATCAGCAGGTTTTTAAAGAACGGCACCGCCAGGCCCTCTGCAATGGCCGGAGGCATAAGGTGCACCATCCAAAGTGCCGTAATCAGGCCAATGGCTGCCTCGCCTAACAACCGGACACGACCGGAAACGCCCTTTGTGTTGCGCCGCGTCAGCTTCAGGAAATCATCCACGAAGCCTATCGCACCGTAGCCAAAGGTTACAACCAGCGTCGCCCATACGTAACCATTCGACAAATCCGCCCAAAGCAGCGTTGAAGCACCCAATGCCAGCAAGATTAAGGTGCCCCCCATGGTGGGCGTGCCTTTTTTCTCCAAGAGATGCCGCTCCGGCCCATCTGTGCGGATAGGCTGCCCATGGCGCTGCATCGCACGCAGCTTACGTATCAGCTTTGGCCCCACCCAGAAGCTAATAATCAGTGCCGTAAGACACGCCCCCCCGGCTCTGAACGAAATATACCGAATCAGATTAAAAGCGTGGATATGCCCAGCAAGCGGAAGTAGAAGCCAATAAAACATTAGCTGTAACTTTCCAGGGCAGAAATCACATCTCGCATACGGCTGCCGTAGCTCCCCTTAACCAGCACAGCATCACCATCGCGCAATGCAGCCTTAACCATCGGCGCAAGGGCCGCAGCATTCGGTGCGCGCCCCCCCTGTATGGCGTGCGGCAACGATTCGAATAAAGCATTACATCCCTCTCCGGCGGCAAAAACCAAATCCGCGCATTCCCGCAGCGCGGGCGCAAGGGCCAGGTGCTCAGCGGTACTGTGCGCACCTAGTTCCAGCATATCGCCAAGCACTGCTACGTGGCGGCCGTGTTGGAGCTTTAAAACAGAAAAAGCCGCGCGCATCGAAGCGCCAGAGGCATTATAGCTTTCATCCAGCAGTAGAATTTTTCCCCCGGTGGGAAGTTTAAGAATTCGCTGCGCGCCACGCCCATCATATGGAACAAATCCGTTTAGCGCCGCCGCAGCTTTTTCAACATCCAGTCCCAGTGCCGCAATTGCAGTAAGCGCCGCCAATGCGTTGCTGGCCATGTGTCGCCCAGGGGCTGACAATCGAAAATATACTTTAGAATCTATAATTTCTGCTGCAATTTCAGCACTTTTCGGTCCACTCAGTACGTCCAGCAGCCGCGCCTCTGGGCCATTAAACAACAACGCGCAGCACCCTTCAGGCACGGCATCGCGCAGCGCCTGCAAATAAGCAGTTTCTCCGGGAATAATGGCTTTGCCTCCAGGTGCCAGAGCCGCATAAATACTGGCTTTTTCCTTGGCAATCGCCAGCTCAGAACCCATAAGCCCAAGGTGCGCTTTATCGACACAGGTAACTAACGCAACATCCGGCCTCACTAAAGCCGCCAGAGGGGCAATTTCTCCTGGGTGATTCATCCCAATTTCGAATACTCCGAATTGAGAATTTTCTGGCATCCGCGCCAAGGAAAGCGGTACGCCAATATGATTATTAAAACTTGCTTCCGCCGCATGTACTTTACCAAACGCCGAGAGCGCGCGACGGAGCATCTCCTTTACGGTTGTCTTGCCAACTGAACCCGTAACCGCCAAAGCTTTTGCACCAGAGCGTAACCGTGCAGTTTTAGCCAGCCTCTCCAATGCCTTAAGCACATCTGGTACCAGGATAATGTTGCCCGCCATGGGGCGGGATACGAGCGCCGCCGCTGCCCCCTTGGCAAATGCAGCTTCCACATAATCGTGCCCGTCCCGCTCACCGGCCAGTGCCACAAACAAGTCCCCAGGCTGAAGGCTACGCGTATCAATAGAAATGCCGGATACGTCCCATCCTTGCGAGCATGCAAACAGGCTTTTCAACTCCTCTGCCGACCAAAGTACGTTCACAGCACGCCGCCCAGTTCACGAATAGTCGAGACATCATCGAAGGGAACCACCTCTCCTTTTATAATCTGGCCTTGCTCATGCCCTTTCCCCGCGACCACCAGCACGTCACCTTCACGTAGCCCCTCCAAGGCAATGGCAATTGCGGCGCGGCGGTCACCAATTTCAATGGCATCCGGTGCGGCAGACAAGATGGCGCGCCGAATGAACGCCGGATCTTCACTGCGAGGATTATCGTCAGTGATGATGACAACATCCGCGGCTTTCGCGGCCTCCGCCCCCATCAGGGGACGCTTGCCCGGGTCCCGATCTCCTCCCGCACCGCAAACAATATGTAACCGCCCCGAGGCATGAGGTCGCAGGGCCGAGAGTACCCTGGCGATCGCATCTGGCGTGTGGGCATAATCCACATACACCGCGGCGCCATTAGGTAAAACCAAAGCTTGTTCTAAACGCCCACGCACCCCCACAAGCCGCGGTAAAAACTCTAGCGCATCACCAACCCCGACAGCTTCCGCCAGACTGGCGGCAAGTGCTGCGTTATCCGCCTGAAAACGCCCTGGCAAACGCAGTTCAACCGGCCTTCCGTTAATATACATCACCTGCCCATCAGGCTGGGGAACGACACGTTCAACAGACACGGTCTCAAAATTCTGGCCATTTTTTGCCGCACAGTTGCGCAGCTTCTCGTGCAACTCTGGATGGATATCCGCCATTACCCGCGCCGCACCGCCACGCTTCAGCAAAGCCTCAAACAACCGCAGCTTGGCCGCGGCATAGACCTCCATTGAGCCATGATAGTCCAAATGATCGCGCGTTAAATTCGTGAACCCGGCGGCAGCAAACCGCAATCCGTCCAGTCTATGCTGGTCCAGTCCATGGCTGGAGGCTTCCAATGCCACATCGCCTACGCCTTCGCGCGCAAGCCTGCTCAAAATCTTCGCAAGCGTTATTGGGTCTGGGGTTGTAAGGCTGCCAGAGGGTTCATGGCCTGGTGCAATCACTCCCAATGTACCTATGGAAGCCGCCTTGCGCCCAGAAAAAGTTAAAATCTGCCGCAGAAAATCCACTGTGCTTGTTTTGCCATTTGTGCCAGTCACCGCCACCAGCCGTTCCGGTAAACGGCCAAAGAACTCCACGGCTAACTCCGCAAGCTTTGCTCTTGCATCCGGCGCAGTAATCAGCCGGCGTGGCGGCACCCCAGGCGGCCATGGCGTCCCCTCGGGTGCAAGCACTGCAATTGCCCCTCTGGCAACAGCCTCGCCAATAAACCGGCGGCCATCGGCCTTAGCTCCAGGCAGTGCCGCAAACAAATAACCAGGCTGCACCGCTCGGCTATCTGCCGTAATGCCTTCCACATCCTGCATCTCAGCCTTGCTCATTCCCAGTATCCAGCGCGGTCATGTGGGTACCCATCATCGGAGACACCGGCGCCATAATGCCATCGTGTAAAGGCTTGCGCCCTTTTAAAGCGGCCGGCCGAACTTTTGCGGTATCTTCGGGGCGAGCCTCCGCTGCAGCAAAAGGCGGCTTCTTTCCCATCAGCTCATACGCAAAAGCATTGGCGCCAGGCGGTAGTGGATCCCCGGGCCCCAACGCGCGTTGCCCCGGCGGCGGAGAAGGGTTCAACGGCACGGTCCACTCGGCGTCAAGCTTTGCCAACTCATCACCGGAAGACGGCATAATTCCAAGCATCGGCCCCATCCGGGCAATGATGCGAGAAACAGTTGGCGCCGCGATATAGCCACCCGTGGTAAACCCATGCGTGGTTGCATCCGGTTTCGGCTGCATCACCAAGACATAAACCAAATATTGCGGGTCCTGCATGGGAAACGCCGCCATAAACGAGGCATTGTTGGTATGGAGCCGATAGCGGCCATCTGGCCCCACAACCTGCGCCGTTCCGGTTTTGCCACCGACCACATAGCCAGGCACCGCCGCATATTGCCCGGTGCCAAAAAGCACCACATTCGTCATCAGCTTGCGCATGATGTCGGAGGTGGATTGCTTCATGATCCTGACGCCCTGCGGTTGCGGTCCGTTGGGATCAACCTTCAACAACGTGGCGGAATAGCGCAGCCCCCCATTTAAAACAGGCACGGTTGCCGTAACCAACTGAAGCGGCGAAATAGCAATGCCTGCGCCAAAGGACACGGTCATCGTCGCTGCCAAACCCCAGTTGTTTTTAGACGGGAACAACGGCGGCGGCGGGCCAGGAAGCTGAATATTCAACGGCTTGAAGAAGCCCTGCTTCTCGTACCACGCCTGCTCTATCTTCGGGCCCAATATCGTCGCGATCCGCGATGCGCCAATATTCGACGACACATTTAATATCTGCGGAACCGCCATCCACGTATGCGCGGGCTCAAAATCAGTAATCTGAAAGCGCCCAATCTGCAGCGGATGCGTCGTGTCAAAATAGTCCCACCAATGGATCATGCCACTGTCGAGCGCCATCGAAATGGTTTGAAGTTTAAACACTGAACCTGGCTCATAGAGCCCGCTCACACAGCGGTCGAACTGGCTATTTGGCGGAGCATCTCGGTAATCATTCACGTCATAATCCGGCAGACTGACCATGGCCAGCACCTCTCCGGTGTGCACATTCATTACGATAGCGCAAGCTCCAGGCGCTTTAAACTCTTTCACGGCTGAAGCCAGCTCATCGTGAACAATGCTCTGAATGCCCGCATCAATCGAAAGCTGCAAAGGTTGCGGGTCACTCGTCAGGCGTTTATTGAAGTACTTTTCAACTCCGGCCAGGCCCGTGGAGTCGATATTCACACCACCCAAGATATGCGCTGCCAAATTTCCATCCGGATAATGGCGCTCTTCTCGGTCCTCAAAATAAACCCCTGGAATTCCCAGCGAATTAACGGCCAATTCCTCTTGAGGCGTCAGCAGCCGGTCCAGATAGACAAATTCTTTGCGTTTGTTCGGCGCTTCGCCATAACCCATTGTGTGCGCGAGCCACGCGGGATTTGTGCCAGGCAGCGCGTTGGCCAGCATGGTCGCGGCAGCTACAGGGTCCGACACCTGCTGCGGATTCGCGTAGAGCGCGGCTCCCGGCAGCGAAACCGCAAGAATAATGCCGTTGCGGTCTATAATATCGGCCCGGCCAGGCGCCGGGGGCTTCACACTCAATTTTGGCGTCATGGCTGCGATTTGCGCAGCGCTTGGATGAATCGGCGCCACAACCGTCGCCCACACAAGCTTCAGCGCCAACACGCTGAACAAACAGATAAATAAGAGAGCACCTACAACTATACGGCCGCGCGCCCGTTCCAACGTCGCCCGCTGGCTCAAATCAGAGCCGGTAATTCGCACCGTTTCCATGGATGGTTCAGCATCGCCACCCTCCGCGCGCCTCTTCCTCCAGGAGGAAGGCTCTCCCTCCGGCCGCAAGTTAAGAGTCAATTCTGGCTCCCGGCCTGAGCCATCCCAAGAAGAGACCCACCATCAAGCGGTACCGCGGATGCCTCAGGCTCAGACTCAGGAGTGGCGCGAATGCGGACAACTTGGGCACCCAGCGGCAACCGTCTTTCTGGGTGAGCTTGCGGCAGCCTCGGAACAATCGCTCGCGCTGAAGCCTCATAAACTGTGGCGGAAGATGGAGCCGGATGTTGCCAGGCCCTGGCAGCCAAATGAACCGTCTCGTGCCGCATGAGCACACGAGGCCGAATGGGCGGTGGATTTGGCAAGCTGGTTCTGTTTTGCTGCATCGCCCCGGCGCTGGCCAAAAGAACAGGCGCGGTGGATTGCACAGCTGCAACGCGGCCTTTCACTTCAATCGGCGGCCCCATAGGCGAAGGTGTTGCAGCCGCTCCTGGCAGCCCCGGCACCATATCCTCGGGATTGCTTTGCGGCGCGGCAATGCCTGGCTCAGGCAGTTCATTGGCCAACGAAGCCAAGGTTACAAGCTGAGCAGGCTTCATCGGCTGCAGCCCCGTGAACTGCTCCGCGAGCGACGCTATCCTTGAAGGATCTGCCTCCAGCGCCCATTGAGCCTTCAGTACACGGATAGCCTCTTCGTCCTGGCGGGTAGCGTCGGCAGCCTGTTCCAGCTGATATTCCAAAGCATGGCTTTGATGCTTGACGACAAACAAATAGGCGCCCGAGAGAGCAAAAAGCAGCCCGGCAAGAAAGGTAAACGGACGGACAATCATGCCGTCAGCCTTTCCATCACGCGCAGCTTCGCACTGCGCGCCCGGGGGTTGGCCCGAATCTCCTCCTGACTGGGCAAGACAGGAGACTTGTTTACCAGCTTGAACAAAGGCGGAGCTGCCGGCACTAAACCTGCTGGATCATGCCGTGAGGCGATTGGCGCCAAACCTGCCCGTTCGGCAAAAAAACGCTTCACGATCCGATCCTCCAGCGAATGAAAGCTGACAACCACGAGCCGGCCGCCAGGCTTCAGTCGCGCGGCCGCTTGGCCCAACGCAGCCTCAACATCGGACAGCTCCTCATTCACGGCGATGCGCAACGCCTGAAAGCTTCTGGTTGCCGGGTCAATGCCCGACTTATCCGGTCTCACAACACTCCGTATCACGCTTGCCAGATCCGCCGTTGTCGCAAATTTTTGCACCATGCGCCGCTCAACAATTGCTCTCGCAACCCGCCGCGCGACTTTTTCGTCTCCATATTTATACAAAATATCTGCAAGCTCGGATTCGGCGCAAAGGTTTACAATTGCCGCCGCATCCCGGCCATCCTGCCCCATGCGCATATCCAGCGGCCCATCCTGGCGAAACGAAAATCCACGCGCCGGGTCGTCGATCTGATAGGAGGAAAGCCCCAGATCAAACACCGCGCCATCCAGAGCCGCAACACCGCGCGCCTCCATCATGTCAGCGAGCTCGCTAATTCGCCCCGGCATAATTTCAAACCGGCCCGGATAATCCGCAGCCATTTTCCTCGCCCGCACCACCGCGTCCGGATCACGGTCGATCGCATGAAGCCGGCAGAACGCCGCCTCCAGAATGGCGCGGGAGTAGCCGCCACCACCGAACGTACCGTCCAGATACACTCCGCCCTCAGCAGGCTTGAGGGCCGCTACCGCCTCATCCCGCAACACGGAAATGTGCGAATATTCCATCACCCCAGCGCCCCGAAGCTAAGCTTGGGCGCCATAGCGCGGGAAGCATCACGGAAAGCCCTGCCAGCCGCAGGCTCCCAGATCAGGAAATGATCCCCCCGGCCCATAAAAAACACAGCATCCGATAGCCCCGCGACCCCCGCCAGATAACCGGTGATCAGCATTCGCCCCTGCCCGTCCAGCTCCACCTCCTCGGCGTCGGAATAGACCTGCGTCTGCAACCCCACCCGCTCGCGGCTCATTTCAGGCATGGCATCCACTTTGGCCTGGAAGCGCTCGTAATTCGGCAGCGGCCAGGCTTCCACGCAACCCTCAATGAACGAAGGGCGCAGGATCAGCGTCATCTCAGGGTGATTCTTCCAGGCGGCACGAAACGACGCCGGAACGGAAACCCGCCCCTTTGCATCGCGCTTATTCTCGTGACTGCCAAAGAACTGCTTCATCGCCCCCAGGCCAAACCTTTTCATTCCTACCCAAGTTCACCACTTTATGGGAAATTATGGGTTTAAACCCCACTACCATACAACCCCTCCTCCGTCAAAGAGAATCGATGGATTCCACCAGGGGAACGGATCAAAAAACCACTGAGATTCAATGGAGTTTTCGTCACGTGTTCTGCTTGCGTTCTGAAATCATTGTGTTTTTGAAACGCAGACCCAGACGGTCTATAAGCCGGGTTCTGTCCACACCCGCGAACGAGCGTTAGACGGCCATTCCTCTGGGACGGATGTTGCCACCCGCCTCAAGCAACCAACCCGGGCGGCAAGCCGGAAATCGCTTCGCGCCCCTGCGTTGCCACAGGTCGCCGGCCGCCCCTATTCGGTTTTGCTCCCGGTGGGGTTTTCCGTGCCCTCTCCGTTACCGGCGAGGCGGTGCGCTCTTACCGCACCCTTTCACCCTTACCACGGCAAGCCGTGGCGGTTTGCTTTCTGTGGCACTATCCCTGGGGTCGCCCCCGCCGGCCGTTAGCCGGCACCGTATTCCCGTGGAGCCCGGACTTTCCTCTGGTGGTTTCCCGCCAGCGGCCGTCCAACCGTCTGGATCGGCGCGGTGCCTAGGGAAGATTGTCCGGCGCGTCAACCACACGCCGCAGCGCCGCCGCGCGGCCAGCCGTGGGATCGTCCGCCAGACCACTGAGATGATTGGGAAGAAAATGGCGCTGGAAGGCTAAAATAACATCTTTTTCAGCCAGCGCGGTATCGTACCCGATGGCGCCCAAGTCTGCCAGCAGATCCCCCGGAGGATCAAACGCGTCGGTCCATAAGCCTACGCCACAGGCAGCAAGCCGCGCCCAGTCGAACAACTCCCCAGGGTCCTGCTTACGGTTTGGGGCAATATCGGAATGCGCTACCACATTCCGCGCTTCAATACCGTGCCGCATGATAATTCCTTGAGCCAATTCCATAACCGCCTGCATTTGCGTTGCCGGAAATGGCCGGTAGCCCCATTCATGGCCGGGGTTGACGACCTCGATACCAATGGAGGCGTCGTTCAGCATCCGCCTGCCGCGCCAGCAAGAGACACCCGCATGCCAAGCGCGCCTGGCTTCCGGCACAAGATTATAAATCGTGCCGTCCTCATCCACGACATAATGAGCGGAGACCTTAGCTTTGGGGGACTTCAACAAATCAATGGCGGACCGCGCTGTCGGCATACCGGTGTAATGCATCACCAGGATCGAAATATCCCCATCCCTCTCATCGGCATTGGGTGATGGCTCAAATATCATACGCGCCTCATCTCCGCCTAAAAGGCGCGTTCGCGTTTTATCGCGTCATATGCGGCATTAATTCGTGCAACCCTCTCGGATGACAGCTTAATAATCTCAGGCGCCGCCCCCTTAGATGCCATAGCATCAGGGTGATTCTCCCGCATAAGCTGCTTCCAGCGCCTCCTTATTTCCTCGGGCGCCGCTTGGCGCTGTAGGCCCATAACAAGATAAGGATCCTCCACGTCCCGTGGCATTGGCATTCTCTGGCCGGCACGGCGCGCCGCAGCATCGCTCAAGCCGAAACCAAAAGCCACACGCGAGAGAAAATCTGCCTCCGCTCCGTTTACCGGTCCATCCGCCCGCGCAATCTGGTATAATCCGGCCAACACCTGTTCCAGCACAGCCTTTTCATCAGAAAAAGCCTGCCCCAACTGAGTTGCATAACAAACGTAGCCAGAGGCACTTTCCCGCGCACTGTCAAACAGGCGCGCCACCTCGGCCATACCATCGGGAGGTATGGCGAAGCTCTGCTTAAAAGCATTAATCTCCAACCGCGTCACCGGTCCGTCGCATTTGCACAGTTTGGCAGCCAATACCGTCACGCCAATCGCAAATATCTGGTCACGCCTACCGAGCATGGAGGTCATTTTCAGCCGATCGATCGGTATAGCCCGCCCGGCAAAGCCTGAAACACCAGACGCGAGCCCGTGCAGCTTGCCTTCGTCAGCTGCGTGCCCCAGGGCGGCGCCAAACAACGCGCCCACAGGGCCGCCCATGGCAAAGCCCGCCATACCGCCGATAAACTTCCCCCAATAGCTCATATTGCCAGCCTTAGCACGGCACAGCCCTTGAACCCAATCACACAATGAGACATCACCAGGGCATGATTTAGGGGTCATTGCTCTCAATTTGGTGAACGAAAGACGGGTTCGCGGGTTATCTTGAAGCGTAAACACCTCCTTTGGGCGGCGCCTTTGGCGTTTGTGCTCGCGCTTGCCGCGTCTTTGCTGGCGCTGCCCGCTTTTGTGGCCGCCCCTAAGCACCGCGCTGCCGTTGAAGCCTTTGCGTCCAGGCTAACCGGCCGAGCCGTTAATATCAGCGGCAGAGTTAGCCTTTCTTATTGGCCGCAGCCTGAAATCAGGGCGTCCGGCATCACCATTACAGGGCCAGATAAAGAAGTCATTACCGCTCATGCCCTGGCACTCGACCTCGCCTTGCCGCCTTTGCTGCATGGCCAGTTCGTGGTTCGTACTCTTGACCTGGATACGCCGACGATTTTTTTCCCCTGGCCTTTGCCCGGAGGAATCAGAGCTGTTGCGCCGCCTCCATGGCTAGCCGCCCTACATGCTCATATCGATAATGGGCTTATTCGTTTCGGCGCCGTGGACTTTACCAAAGTAAATGCTGATCTGTTTACCGGCTCTGGTGGCAGTGTCAGCGTGTCTGGAAGCGGGCAACTGGACCATCATCCAGCTTCACTTAGCGTTGCCATCGGCAAAATGGCGAATAATAGCTTGGCCCAGATTTCCGCTCAGGGTGCGGCTTGGGGCGCAAAAGCAACCTTGTCCGGCACGTTGAACTCATACAGCGAACTAAACGCAACTCTTGCATTGCAATTGCCCGGCAACATGGCGGGCAACGCTCAAATCCAGGCTGATGCTGTTAGCATTTCAGCCTCCAAAATCTTCCTCAATAGCGGCCACATGGAATTGGCAGGCAACGCGAAGCTGGATTTCAAGCCGCTTGCGCTTGAGGCTGATATCACCGGCAATAACGTGGATTTAAGCAAGCTTCTGTATTTTCAACGGGCTTGGCCACCAGCCTTACCTGCCCAGGTAGATTTTGCTGCCACCAACATCTTGCTCCTGAACAAAGCCTTTCCTGCCTTGCGGGAAACCATACAGACAGGACCGCACGGCATATTGGTCAAAAACTTGCTGCTTGACCTGCCTCATGGCGGCAACCTGAGCGGAAACTTGACTCTGGCACCCGACTCAAGCCTCTCTGGCCATGCCAATTTTTCATCTCCTGATCTTGCCGCCCTGGCCTCCGATCTTGGCATTCCCGCTGAAACAGCTTGGACTACCGCACATCTTCAGGCTGACATCGGCGGCAATCGTTCATCGCCCGTGCTCAAATCGCTTTCCGGCACGCTGGGCAAGGATCACGTCAATGGACAAATAAACCTCACGCCAGGCCACGCCGCTTTTCGCCTGGCTTTTGACAATCTCTCCCTCTTGCCTCTGGCCACCTGGCTGGGCCAGCAGCCCCTGTCCCACAACTTTACCGTTGAAGGCGAACTCACCGCCGCACAGGCAACTGCCGGCCCAGTAAAGCTTTCCAACTTGTTCGTCGATGCGTCGCTAGACGGTTTCTTAAATATCCGACGCGCCTCTGCCGGCTTGTCTGGCGGTATCGTGAGTGGCGGCGCAACGCTTGGCAATAATTTCAAAATTGCATCCGCCCACGCTTTTCTCAACCTACCTTCCGCCGCGCCGTTAGCTGCTCTGCTGCCAATTGGGCTAAAATTACCGCCAGGCCTGTTACGCCCTCACCTGAGCCTGCTGGTCGCCGCGGCAGGTCCACCCAACGCGCTCGCCGCCAGTGCTGTGGCCAAGCTGGGCGATTTTACGCTAACCGCCTCACCGGTCATTGATCTTTCGAGGCCATCCCTCAGTGGCCCGATCTCGCTACGCCACCCCAATGCCATCCTGGCCATGAAGCTTCTCGGGTTCAACGCAGGTTGCGCCAACATGCTCCCCCTGCCCGGATACCCATTTCAGGGTGCCCGCCAAGCGTGTGACGCGAATTCAAACGATCCGTCATTGGCATTTCCGGGGCCAGGCTCCCTATCGCTCAGGGCCCGCGCCATTGCTGCGCCAAACAACTACGGCTTGAGTGATTTCGTGCTTAGCGCCGGGATGTTGAATGCATCTGGTCAGTTGCTCGAGAGCCAGGGCCGCATAATGGGCCAGATAAATGCTGGAACCCTGGCTATGCCGCGGATACCCGCAAGCCTGCAAATGCCTTCAAGCCTGCCATTTTCCGGCACCATTACATGGCAAATAGAGCGGCTTCTCTACGCCGGCACTCGAATTTTTGGGCCAAGCGCCGCCACACTCACATTAACGCCGAACAATGCAAGCCTTACCCTAAAGCATGCAAGCCTTGGCAATGGCAACGCCTCCGGCAGTGCGTCCCTGCACCTTGCCAGCGGCACGCCGCCAACTCTAAACGTAAAAATTTCCGCTCAACATGTTAATGCCAACGCCTTGAACATAAACCAAGAATTCCCGCTGACGCTTAGCCGTGGCCAAATCACCGTCAGCACCAACCTCACCGCCCATGGCTATACCGCCAAAGCCCTTGCCGCCACCCTAGGCGGCAATGCCACCGCCACTGTCAGCAACGGCACCTTGATCGGACTTTCCTTGCCTGAACTTGCGGTCGCCCTGAAGAAAGCAAATCGCCCTCCTCTGTCCAAAGTTCTTACAAGCGGCAGCACGCCTTTTAGCAGCATGGCCATCACCGCCACCATCAGCCAAGGCAATTGCAGCCTTACAGAAGCACGACTCAAGTCACCGTCTGGCGACATTTCAGCCACCGGAGACATTGATCTGTTTGATTCCACCCTGGCGTTAAGATTGACGACCAGCCCAGCAGTGACCCCTCCTGTATCTCTTGGCGTCAGACTGATCGGGGCATGGAGCCGTCCAATCCACTACTATGATCTGCTGGCGGCGGAACACTGGCACCCAGCCCATCAATAAAAAGGGGCCTATATACCTGACTAGCCAGAAAACCTTATCGCCATGCAGGGCCGTCATAATCATCAGGCGGCTCAATCCTGGCCCATCCGCTAGCGATCTCCAAACAAGAGGCTTCCATCTTATCTCTCAATCGACTGTACGCTGTTGGCGCCCTCACAACCGCGCCGCCAAATACATCAAACGACAGGCACAACTTGGGAGAAGGCCTGATATTGTTTTTGACGTTTTCAAGCGTCCAATGAACTATTGCCGCCACAAACTTTGTACGATCTTCAATGTTTTTCCGCGACTGAGCGCCGCTGGCTGTGAACATAACGCAACCCCCAGAATGAAGGGCGCCGTCTTTATCAGTCTGGATTATCGGGGGATTGAGGCGACAGTTGATGCTGACGCCAGAAAGCTTAAAAGCCACATCCGCATGACCGGAACTAAACTTGTGGTTCGCGAGCTTCCCGTTGGAGTACGTGATTATAAAAGCGTCTATTGCCTTTACACAGCGCAAAAGTTCACTTTTGGTTGTTCCGATTTCTTTTTTCGCGTCCGCTTCCAACCGCGCCCTAATTTTATCAAAATAAGCGCAATCGTCATTTCCGGCGTGCAAAAAGTCCCGGAAATGTGGCATAATCCTTTGATAAGCAATAACAGGAAACTTTTTGGGAAACTTTGCTGCACGCATAATCCGCGCCCGCTGCCCGGCATCATTTGTGCATAGGTATTCGGCAAGATGATTTGCAGAGAACCTTGGGTGCTTATAGAAGCTGTAATTGGGAGAATCACTCATGGATGACCGTATCCTAAAAGCAAAAATAGATGCGAATACAACGCTTTATGTTTCACCTCTGGACCCACAAGTTTTTTCTGAAAACCTTGAGGAAGACAATCTTGGCGGTAGTGATGGCTATTTTGTCACTAGAACCACACGGTCAGGCAAAGATCAGAGGTTTGAAATACTGGCAAAGGCTCCTTCGTTTGAGGCAGCAGAAGGTATTTTTGACATGATCATTGTTTCGGCTTTCCAACGATGGCAGCCGAACGAAACGGAGTGGCAATGGTACTAGAGGCTCTGGCGCCCGATTCGAGTCAAGGTTGTTTTTTAGGCTAGAACTATTTTTCGGCCTCTATTTGCCTAGGGGCATACATCCCGCCGATAGCCAAGGCCTCATTCTTTCCGCCCGGGAGGATGTTTGCTTTAGTCAGAATGTATTTAGGAAACTTGGTGGGCAAATATGCATGCCTAAACCACCGCCGAAATTCAGGAATCGCCGCATCTGGATATGCCTTGGGGGTCTGGGGGTTTGATTTAGCCTGAGGGTAATAAGACGGGTAGTTCTGGAAACACTCAATTCTAGCGCCGTATTTCTCGTCGAGGTTATTCTCCGTCCAATATGCACCCCAGTGCTTACCGACGCTAATGTCTGGTATCGTTTTGTCATTAACCGTGAGGCTGGCGGTTATAAGGTCAACAATTAGCCCCGAAACCTCATTGTAAATGATCCAGTAACCATCTGGAGATGAATTTTGCAGCAGAGAAACTCGGTCGGTATGGTACTTCCATTTGTCTAGCGGAACATAGTTCAGAGCATTATAAATGAACTTCTGAAGACCGTAGGCGGCCAGTTGTCTGAAGCTGGCGATAGCATCCTTGCTCGGGACCTTTGCTTCAAAAGCGTAGTATTCGAGTATAGCCATGCAGACTATGTCTGGATAAGCAAAATGGACTGATCCATCTTTTTTGGTTTCAATGTACAATTTTGGCTCGTTATATCCGGCCTTGAATAGATGTTCTTTTAGAAAAGAAATTCGGTCCTTTCCTAAAATCTGATCTGCGTAATGCTCTTCCCATTCCTGAGAGATGTCGGAAATAACGCTGCGGTGGACACCAGCAATCTTTGCCAACCCCCGCTGCGTCAAGAATGGGATTCCATTTTCAAGAACCCCCATCTCAACGCCGTTCACATCCTTTTGGACCTCGATTCCGAGGTCTAAAACATACTGTGGAGGGGTGGCGGGCTGACCGGCCTTTTTTGGCGATAATGAATTGATTTTTATATGTTTATGGGTGGCGGGCCGAACCATCTTTACGGCCACATCCTCGAACGATGCGCTGATTGGCTGAACGATTTTGTCCTTAGGCGGCATTGATCAATCCCTGGTAGGTCAAACGCTTGCCCTCAGACCGGGCAATGGTCATAGCCATGAACTCCATGGCACCAACCTTAGCGGTGTTGTGACGGAAGGCAAATTCGTTAACATAGCGGTGCAAATGTTTGGCGCTCATGAAGTGGTAGATACCGTAGTAGCCGCGCTTTAGAAGCGCCCAGAAGCTTTCGATGCCGTTTGTGTGGGCTTGCTCACGGACATATTCGCCGACGCTGTGACGCACTATATGGTGGTCGAAGCCCTTCAGGTTGAAATAGGTGCCGTGGCTATCGGTATAGACCGTCTCGCCGGAGGCAATGGTCGCGCGAATGATCGGCTGGAGGGTGGCACCATCATTGGCGGGGACGATGCGAGCAATAACCTTGCCGCCACGCTGAAGCATCCCAAAAACGGCATGCTTGCCTACGGTGCCACGGCCTTGCCAGAGCTTCTTGGAAGCATGCTTGTTTGTCTCTTTGCCGCCGATATAGACTTCATCAATTTCTACCGGCTTGCCGCTCATGGGTTCGTCTGACTGGCTGGAGAGCCACGTCTCGCGGATGCGCTGCGCAAGAAACCAGGCGCTTTTCTGCGTCACGCCAAGCTCGCGGGCCATCTGGGTAGAGGGAATGCCCTTGCGAGCCGTGGTCATCATGTAGATGGCCATGAGCCACTTGTGGAGGGGCAGCTTCGATTCGGTCAGGACGGTGCCAGTGCGGACGCTGAAATGCTTGCGGCAGTCCCGGCAGCGGTAAGGCATCGGATTGTGATTAACGCATTCTGCCACGTCACAGCTACCGCAATGAGCGCAAGCTACGCCGGAGGGCCAACGCTTGTTTTCAAAGAAAACACGAGCAGTTTCCTCATTTGGGAACTTTTGGAAGAACTCATAAAGGCTGAATGACTCGCTCATGAGTATTATACTAGCCAAAATTAAGTGGCTAGTAAAGCAAAATATGGCTAGTCAGATATATAGGCCCCAATAAAAAACCCTTCCGGAATTTTCCGGAAGGGTTTTTACGTTCTGGCGGGCTCCCACAACTTACCGCTCGTCGTCGCCGCCCTCGGTTTGCACGTCGATATCAGCGTCGATCACATCGGAATCATCGTCTAAATCGTCGGCATCCTCGAGAATATCATCATCGGCATCATCTGGCACTTCCACATCCACGTCATCGGGATCAAGCGCAGGCTTCACCACCTTCTTCTGCTCCTCGGGCAGGGGCGCGGTGCGCTTTAGCCGCGGCTGCTCAACTGGCTGCTCAGTTCCGCATTTCGGGCACAAGACCGGTTGCTTGCCAAGATCGAAGAATCGTGTCCCGCAAGAGACGCAAGTATGTTTTTCGCCAAGTTCGGGTTTAGCCATGTCAAACCTCGGGTGAATATGCCGTATCTATCAGCGCGGCGCGATGCCATGCCATTGCTTCTATGTCAAACGCCATCAGCCATGCTAAGCGCGGGCATGGCTCAACTTCCCCCACGCCCCCATCTTTCCAGCCGTCCCGCTCGTGGCCTTTCCGGCCAAACCACCGTGCCCGGCGATAAATCCATCAGCCACCGCGCGCTCATGTTCGGTGCGTTGGCTGTGGGCCAAACCCGTATTTCCGGCTTGCTTGAGGGCGAAGATGTGCTGCGCACCGCCGCCGCCATGCGGGCCCTGGGCGCTGAAATCTCCCGCGCCGGTGCGGATTGGCTGGTCTGCGGCCGTGGTCTCGGCGGCCTCACCGAACCAGCGGACGTGCTGGACATGGGGAACTCCGGTACCGCCGCGCGGCTGCTGGCGGGTATCCTCTCCACCCATCCGCTTTATACGGTGATGACAGGCGATGCCTCTCTGCGCAAACGCCCGATGGGCCGGGTGATCGACCCGCTCATTGCCACTGGCGCGCAATTTTTTGCGCGCGCGGGAAATTGTCTACCGCTCACGATTCTCGGTGCCAAGGACCCCATGCCGTTGTCCTACCGCCTGCCTGTGGCATCCGCCCAGGTGAAATCCGCCGTGCTGCTCGCGGGCCTTAACGCGCCCGGCTATACGGAGGTTGAAGAACCCGAGCCCACCCGCGATCATTCGGAGAACATGCTTCGCCATTTCGGTGCTGAAGTGATTGTGACGCAAGCCGGCCATGGCCGCCATATCCGGCTCAAAGGCCAGCCCGAGCTACGCGCCGCCGACGTGGCGGTGCCGGGCGATCCCTCTTCCGCCGCCTTTCCCATGGCCGCCGCCTTGCTGGTCCCGGGCAGCACGGTCACCAT
>JAGWZS010000174.1 GCA_018971905.1 Rhodospirillales bacterium
CAAAATTCTCACCGCCGCTATCGGCATTGCCGCCGCAGCGCCGGTTGTTGCCTCCGCCCAGACCATGTCCCCCCAGCAGCAAGCCAACAAGGCGAAGATGGCCGCCGAGCATTTGCAGAAATGCTATGGCGTGAACGCCATTGGGCGAAATGACTGCGCCGCCGGCACCCATTCCTGCGCGGGGCAGGCGACGATGGCGCGCGACCCTGCTTCCTTCGTACTGCTGCCGCAGGGAGATTGCGAGAAGATCGCCGGCGGTTCCCTGACACCGGGCAAAGCCTCGTAACTTTGGCACGGCGCCTGCCCCAAAGGCGGCGCCATTGCCTCCAATACCCGGACACAGGAGTTTATCATGAACAAAGTATCGAGCGGCTTGATTGCCGGCTTTGCCGCCACCATCACGCTTTCCGTGCTGATGCTCATGAAGCAGATGATGGGCGTGATGCCGCAACTGGATGTCATTGCCATGCTAGGCCATATGCTGGGTGGCGCGGTTTTGGCATGGTGTGCCCACTTTCTTATCGGCACAGTTGCTTGGGGTGTGCTCTTCGCCTGCCTCGCCCGCTCCCTGCCGGGCCCTTATTGGCTGAAAGGGATCGTATTCGCCACCGGCGCTTGGCTGATGATGATGGTCGTGCTCATGCCAATGGCCGGCGCCGGACTGTTTGGCCTGAATCTTGGGCTGATGGCACCCGTGGCGACACTCATGTTGCACATGATCTTTGGCGCGCAGATGGGCTGGGTGTACGGCGCGCTGCGCCATCAAGCGACCGCCCACCCGTAATTTCAAAGGATATGAAGATGCCTGCGTCAGCTTCCGCCGGAATCGGATTGCGCCTGCCGCACCATACCGATTTTCTTGCCATGCAACCTTCAACCGGCTGGGTGGAGGTGCACAGCGAGAATTATTTCAGCGGCCCGGCGCTCGTTGTTTTGGAGCGCGTGCGTGCTGATTATCCGGTGTCATTGCACGGGGTCGGGCTCTCGCTTGGCAGTGCTACAGGCGTGGACGACACGCATCTTGAACGCCTTAAGGTATTGGCCGATCGTATCGCCCCCTTCCTGGTCTCGGAGCACTTGGCCTGGACGGGTGCGGACGGAACGCATCTGGCCGATTTGCTGCCGCTGCCGTTGCATGAGGAAAGTCTGGAGATTTTCTGCCGTAACGTGACACATGCGCAGGAAGTGCTTAAACGCCAGATTCTTGTTGAAAACCCTACGACCTATCTGAGTTTTCCAGAATCAACAATTCCCGAGCCGGATTTTTTGGCGGAAGTTTCGCGCCGCACCGGGTGTGGCCTGATCTGCGACATCAACAATATTTTCGTATCCGCCCATAACCACGGCTGGGATGCGCAAACCTATCTGCGGGCGCTCCCGCGTGAGGCGGTGGCGGAGTATCATCTCGCTGGTCACATGCCCGGCGAGGCCGAATCAGCAGGGTTGCTGTTAGACACGCATGACTGCGCGATTTCCCCGGCTGTGTGGGCACTATTTGATGAGGCGCTACGTATCATCGGCCCGTGTCCGGTAATGATCGAGCGTGACGCCCGTCTGCCCGCGCTGAGTGTGCTGCTGGAAGAAGCCGCACTGGCGCAGACCCGTCTCGACGCCCAAGCAAGGAGCGCGGACCGTGTACTCGTTGCGTGACCGGCAGAAGAAATTTCAAGCGGCGTTGCTGGCTATATCCACAAACGAAACGCCAAATGGTCTGGCGGTATATCGCAATAATGTGCGCGGCAATCTTACTCTGACGCTGAAACTTGCCTTTCCCGCAACGCTCAAACTGATCGGCGAGGATTGTTTCTATGCCTATGCTGAGCAATTTGTCTTGGCTCAACCGCCGCGTAATGCCGATCTGCATCTCTATGGCGAGGCCTTTCCCGCCTATCTGGCCGCCAGCACATTGGCAGGACAGTTACCTTATCTTGCCGATGTAGCCTGGTTGGACTGGGCGGTGCATCACGCCCTGCATGCCGCAGAAACTCCCCCGCTCGACCCGCAAACCTTGGTTCACGCGCCGGAGAGTTTCAGTTTTATAGGCCATCCGTCGCTGTCGCTGCTGGCGCTACGCCGAGACGCGCAAGCTATTTGGGCGGCAGTTCTGGAGGAAGATGATAACCGCTTGGCCGGTATACTACCTGACGACAGCGTTGCCCCGCTTATCATCCTCCGTCCGCGCGGATCATTGGAGATCATCGAGCTTTCACCTGCAATGTTCGATCTCGCGCTGACACTGGCAAGCGGCTTTCCGCTAGACCCAGCGCTTGCCGTTATCGGCGAAGAAGAAGCTGCCCAAGCCCTGGGGCTGCTGCTCTCATACGGCTTGTTCAGCGGCATCACCCCAAAAGCAACAGAGGAGCTACCATGTCCGCCTCGATAATGACGCAACCACTCCGGTTGGTTGATATGATCATCGGTTTATTCAGCCGCATCCCCTACTGGCTGGTGGCGCTCACCGCCCGCGTGGCATTGGCGCAGGTATTCTGGAGCTCGGCACAGACGCATCTCTCAAACTGGGATACCACGCTCTACATGTTCGCCAATTCCTATCAGGTGCCGCTACTGCCACCCACCTTTGCAGCCTATATGGCGGTAACGCAGGAGGTGGTCATGCCGCCCTTGCTGCTCCTGGGCCTGGGTACGCGCTTCGCCGCGCTGGCGCTACTGGGGATGACGGCGGTCATCGAAATCTTCGTCTACCCACAAGCTTGGCCAACCCATATCCAGTGGGCGGCGATGATGCTGGTGCTGATTTCCCAAGGCGGCGGGCTACTGTCGCTTGATGCGTTGATCGCCCGTTTCTGCAAACGGAGTACGTGAGTGATCGTTATCGTTACGACTTCCTTGCATTTCCCTGCCATGGGTGTGTTTGGGCGTGCACATGGCACGCCCAAACACAAAAATCAGCTCACGCGGTAGCCAGCAAACATCTCATCCACTTCGGTATGGAAGAGATGGTTGGCGTAATTACTGAGCGTCTTCACCGCCATGGCGAGAATGATCTCCAGCGCATGGCGGTCGGTATATCCGGCAGCGTGGAAGGCTTCGAGATCTTTCTCAGTTGGCAGCCCGCGCGTGTCGAACATGACCTGCGTGAAAGTCGCGAGCGCGGCCAGTTTCTGATCGTTGATAGCAGTGCCGCTGCGCAGTGCCGCCAAGACATCGGCGGGGACTTTGGACATTTTATCGGCGATCATGCTGTGCGCGGCGGTGCAGTAATTGCAGCCGTTGGCCCGGCTGATCACCAGAAATACCACCTCCTGCTCGACCGGGGAAAAGCCGGACTCAGCGCGGAAGCGGGCATAGCCATCCAGGTAAGTTTGCAGCAGGCCGGGCGAATTGACCATGTTGGCATACATGTTGGGAATGAACCCTACCTGCGCTTTGGCGGTGTCCAGTACGGCGCGCGCTGGCGGCGGCGCGGTTTCAAGCGTGAGCGCGGGCAGAGAGAGTTTGGCTTCAGCAGTCATTTATAAGGCTCCTGATGTTGTCGCGGTTTAAGAAGCGCCCAGTCCCAGACAGGCGGGCAAGGCGGCGAGGGAGGTGATCTCACGGGCGGGGCGGCCAGGCAGGCGCTCGGGCTTTTGGCCATAGCGGTTGCACCAGACCACCCGCATGCCGAAATCCGCCGCGGCATAGGCGTCCCAACCATTGGAGGATTGAAAGCTGATGGCGCTGGCGGGCAGGCCAAGCTTGTCCAACGCGTACTGGTACACGCGCCGGTCGGTCTTGTAGGTACGCAGCGGATGCACCGAGAGCACCTCATCGAACAGCCCGTCCAGCCCGGCGCTGCTGATGGCACTGGTGAGCATGTCCGGCGTGCCGTTGGAGAGAATGGCGGTTTTCAACCCTGCCGCGCGCAGAGTTTTCAGCAGCGCAGCGACTTCGGGAAAGGCGTCCAGCGTGTCATAGAGCGCCATCAGGGCCGCATGCCTGGCGGGCGAGGCCAGGCCCAGCGTCTCCAGCGCGAAATCCAGCGCCTCCGCCGTCACCTGCCGGAAATCGGCGTAGGCACCTTGCAAGGCGCGCAGCCACGTATATTGCAGCTGCTTGTCCCGCCAAAGCGCGCTCAAAGGGGCGCGGGCGGTATCGGGAATATCCGGGCAGCGCGCGGCCGCCGATGCGAAATCGAACAACGTGCCATAGGCGTCGAACACACAGGCTTGAATGCCATGCAGGGGGGCGGGCATAACCATCTCTCCGTTTATGGTGAAGTCGCGGCAGGCACGGACAGGCCAAGCGGGCTCAGCCCTGCCGCGATCAGGCGGCGCAGGCGAACCGGGT
>JAGWZS010000175.1 GCA_018971905.1 Rhodospirillales bacterium
GCCTTCGCGCTGTTCATGTGGTCCATGGCAGGTATTCCGCCGCTGGCAGGCTTCTTCTCCAAACTTTACGTGTTCTACACGGCCTTCAACGCCGGGTACGATACGCTGGCCATCATCGGTATTATCTCCAGCGTTATCAGCGCCTTCTACTATCTGCGCGTAATCAAGGTGATGTATTTCGACAAAGGTCAGCCGGGCTTTGACCGCACCTCCGCCGGTGCTGGTTTCGTGATGGCGGTGGGCGCGTTTGCCGTTGTGGCCTTTGTCATCATCCCCGGTCCGCTGATGGCGCTGGCGGGCGAAGCCGCAAAGGCCCTGATGGGTTGATCGCCTGGAGGCTGGAGCTTTATCCCGAACTGGGATCAACGTCCGGCGAGATCATACAGCGCGCCAAGGCGGGCGAACCTGCCGGGCTCGCCATTCTTGCCTTCAGGCAAACCGCGGGACGTGGCTCCCGCGGCCGGGCGTGGAGCGCGCCGGAGGGCAATCTCAACCTTTCCATCCTGTTGCGCCCCGGGCACCCTGCCGCTCAGGCAGGGCTGTTCTCGCTCATGTCCGGCATTGCGGTGGTTGAAGCACTGGAAGCACTGGGTGCCACAAACCTCATGCTTAAATGGCCCAATGACGTGTTGCACAATGGCGCGAAGCTGGCAGGCATCCTCATAGATGCCGCACCCGGCGAAACGGGGCTGGATTGGCTGGCTATGGGCATTGGCATCAACCTTGCCGCCGCGCCGGAAATTCCCGGCCGCCGCGCCGTGGCTCTTGCCGCGCAGGGGCTGCGCATAACGCCGGAAGCCGCCGCCCGCGCCATTCTCGCGCGGCTGGAACCCTGGCTTGAGGCGCCATCCAGCGCGATTCATGCCGCCTGGCTGGCCAGAGCGCATCCTCCCGGCACGCCGCTGGAAATCGCCTATGCTGGGCAGCGCCTCTCCGGCTCGTTCGCCGGGCTCTCCACATATGGCGAATTGCTGTTGCGGTGCGAAGATCGTATCGAGACCATCAATGCCGGCGACGTTCTGCTGGCAGATTGCTAATTCGTGGAGGGCGCATGATTCTGGTCATCGACGCGGGCAACACCAACATCGTGTTTGCCGTGCATGACGGTACGGGATGGCGGGGAAAGTGGCGCCTTGCCACCTCCGCTCAGCGCACCTCGGATGAATATGGCGTCTGGCTGGAGGTGCTGCTGCGCCGCGCGGGCATTGCCGCGCAGGATATAACCGGCACCGTCATCGGCACCGTGGTGCCGGCGGCACTTTACCATTTGCGCCGGCTCTGCCGGGAATGGTTCCTTACCGAGCCACTGGTTGCCCGGGCTTCGCTGAATTGGGGGTTCGAGATAAAGACCGACAGCCCCGAAGGCGTGGGCGCGGACCGGTTGCTAAACGCGCTCGCCGCCCATGTGCATTATCAGGGGCCGCTGGTGGTGGTGGATTTCGGCACCGCCACCACGTTCGATGTGGTGGATGAAACCGGCGCCTATATTGGTGGCGCCATCTCTCCTGGCATCAACCTCTCTATCGAGGCGCTGCACCAGGCCGCGGCGCGGCTGCCGCGCATCGGCATTGGTCGGCCGCATATGGTTATCGGGCGCGATACAGTTCCCGCCATGCAATCAGGCGTTTATTGGGGCTATATCGGCCTCATAGAAGGGCTGCTGGCACGTATCGAGGGCGAATACGGCGCCCCGTTAAAGGCTATTGCCACCGGCGGGCTGGCCCCGCTTTTTGCTGAGGGCACAAGTAAATTCACCGCCATCGACCCTGACCTGACATTGGAAGGATTGCGCCTGCTCTCCTTGCGCAATAAGCCACCATCCTTGCCGCGCGACCGCGCGCGGTTCCTGGAAACAGACTGACAGAACATAGGAGCAGACCAGTTCGTGGCTAAATCCAAAGGCAAGGCCGCCCCCGCCATGGACGAGGCCGAGGCGGGGTTCATCTATGTGCCGCTCGGCGGCACCGGCGAGATCGGGATGAACTTCAACCTCTATGGCTGCGACGGCGCCTGGCTGGCCGTGGATTGCGGCATGGGCTTCTCCGGGCCGGACAATCCTGAAACGGAAATCCTGCTGCCGGACCCTGCCTTCATCGCGCAGCAGCGGGAGGATTTGCTGGGGCTGGTCATTACCCATGCGCATGAGGACCATATCGGCGGCATTGCCCGGCTGTGGCCGCAGTTGCGCTGCCCGGTTTATGCCACACCTTTCGCCGCGGCTCTCATCCGCCGCAAGCTGCAGGAGGCCGGGTTGCAGCGTGATGTGAGGCTGCATGTTATCGCTCCCGGGGCTGCGTTTGTCCTTGGACCCTTCAATCTGCGCTATATCCGCATGACGCACTCCACGCCGGAGGCACAGGCGCTGGCCATCACCACCGCCTACGGCACCGTGCTGCACACCGGAGACTGGAAGTTCGACGCCGCCCCCGTGGTGGGAGACCTTTCAGACGAAGCTGCCCTGAAGGCACTGGGCGATGAGGGGGTGATGGCCATCATCTCCGATTCCACCAACGCCATGGTGGAGGGCTATTCCGGCTCCGAATTGGATGTGAAGAAAAGTTTTGAATCCTTCCTGCCAGATCTCTCAGGCCGGGTAGCTGTTACCTGCTTTGCCTCCAACGTGGCGCGTGTGGCCAGCATCATTTCGGCCGCGGAAATCGCCGGGCGGCATATCGCCCTGGTGGGCCGCAGCCTTACAAACTACATCGCCGCCGCGCAGGAGGCCGGATACCTCAAGGATGTGCCGGATTTCGTACCCGAGGAGGAAATCGGCGCCATCCCGGACGATAATCTCCTCCTGCTGGTTACCGGCAGCCAGGGTGAGCCGCGTTCCGCCATGGCGCGCATCGCGGCGGATACGCACCGCTACGCCGTGCTGGGCCAGGGGGACAAGGCGATTTTCTCTTCCCGTACCATCCCCGGTAATGAGCGCGCGGTGCTCGCGGTGCAAGACCAGCTTTCCCGGCGCGGGGTGCAGGTGATCGTGGATGGGGACGAGCAGGTGCATGTCTCCGGCCATCCGGCGCGGGAGGAGCTGCGCAAGCTTTATAAGCTCGTGCGGCCAAAATATGTAATTCCCACCCATGGCGAATGGCGGCATCTCTCCACCCAGGCGGCCCTGGCGCAGGAATGCGGCATTAATACCCTGCTGGTGGAAGATGGCGATGTGGTGCTGTTTGGCGGCAACGGCCCCGCGGTGGTTGATTCCGTGCCAACCGGGCGGCTGGCGGTGGATGGCAGTAAGGTGGTGCCGCTAAAAAACGGCGTGCTTTCTGCCCGCAAGCGCATGTTGTTCAACGGTGTTGTTGTTGGCAGCTTCGCCATAGATTCCAAAGGCAGGCTGCAAGGCGCGCCGCGTCTTTCCGCCCCTGGCCTGCTGGATGAGCTGGAGGCCAAGCAGCGTCTGGCCTTTGAGCAGGAATTTCATGACGTGCTGGAGGATCTGGCCCCCTCTCTGCGCCAGGATGAAGCGGCTTTTACGGATGCAGCCAGGGCGGCTTTGCGCCGCATTGTCGGCAAGCCGCTGGGCAAGCGCCCTTTGGTGGAGGTGCATATCCTCCGCGTATGATCGTAAATTAAGCGACAAGCAAAAATATCAACCAAAAAAGATCAAAAATTAACCATATTCTGCAAAAAAGCCCAAAATTCATCCTTTTGGCGCGTGTTTTTTCTGGACGTCTGGCCATGCTGCGTTGCATTATACGAGCAGGATGAGTTTAGTTTTCATCCTGCCGTGTGACTGGCGTTTCCTCCCTGAACTTGGCCCGCCGCCCTATCTGGGTTGGCGGGCTTCTTTCTTTTGGCGTCTTTTCCTGCGTATGAAGGGTGCCGCTGCTTCTATCCGCGGCGGGATTGCTCTAGAGCAGGGGGGCCGATGAGTCAGAAGCCAGACATCACCGACCTCACGATCTGCCGTGCCGCCTTTGCGGCCTGGGTGTTCATCTATCATCTGGATTTGCATCTGCACTTCTCTCAGGCATTGGGAGTGTTTTCGCCGCTGATCACGCATGGCTACATGGGCGTGGACGGGTTTTTCATTCTCTCCGGGCTGGTCCTGCTGCACACGCACCGGGAGTTCGATGCCGTGCAAAAAAGCGCGTTTCATATGAAATTCCGTTGGGCTGGCCAGTGCGTGTTGCTTCGCTTCTATGCCAAGCGCCTGGCCCGTATTTATCCGGTGCATCTGGCCACCATTCTCATCCTGCTGGCGTTGGCCGGTGGCGGCGCGGCATTGGGGGTGCATCCGCATTCGGCCCAACGGTTCACTTTGTCCAC
>JAGWZS010000176.1 GCA_018971905.1 Rhodospirillales bacterium
GAGTTCCGCCGCAAGACCGGCCTGTTCGTCGAGGCGCTGGACGTGGACGACATGATCGCCGGGCTGCTGGTGCAGGAAGGGTTCGAGGCCATCGAGGATCTGGTGACGACGCCGCTGGAAGAGATCGCCACCATCGAAGGGTTCGACGAGGCTGTCGCCACCGAGCTTTCCCGCCGCGCCACCACCTATCTGGAGCGCCAGGCCGGCGAGCTGGAAGAAAAGCGCGTGGCGCTGGGTGTCTCCGACGACATCGCCGCCATCGAAATCTTCTCCGCCACGGACCTCATTACGCTGGGCGAGAAAGGCGTGAAGACGCTGGACGATCTGGCCGATCTGGCCGGTGACGAGCTGGTGGAAATTCTGGGCGAGGGCGTGATCACCGAGGAGCAGGCCAACGAAATTATCATGGCCGCCCGTGCGCATTGGTTCGAAGGGGAGGACGGCGACGCAACCTGACCCCGAAACCTCGCTGGATGAGCCCGAACACGGGCCGCTCCGGCGCTGCCTGGTCAGCCGGGCGCAAGGGCGGCGGGAGGAGATGCTCCGCTTTGTTGCTGCCCCGGATGGCGCGCTGGTTTTCGATTCCAGCGCAACCCTGCCCGGACGCGGGCTGTGGTTGAGCGCTGACGGCGATGTGATAGAATTGGCGGTCCGGCGCGGAGTGTTTGCGCGCGCCGCCCGGGCGCCGCTGAAACTGCCGCAGGATTTGCGGAGCCAGGTGGAGGCCGCGCTGGCGCGGCGGCTGGTTGATTTGCTAGGCTTGGCGCGGCGCAGCGGTGCCGCGATTTCCGGCTTTGAGAAGGCCAGGGAATGGCTCCAGGCGGGGCGGGGCGGGTTGATTGTCCAGGCCGCGGATGGCAGCGCCGACGAGCGGGCCCGCTTCGTGGGTGGCAGCGGCCTGCCGTGCGTGGTGGTACTTTCCGCCGGTGCGCTGGGTAAGGCTTTCGGCCGCGAGCACACAGTGCATGTGGTTATCGCCGCCGGGCGGCTGGCGCGGATGATCGAATTAGAGGCGCGGCGCCTGCTGGGTGTTGCGAAGGAAAGCGTAAGCGGGCAGTAAGCCCAGCAAACAGGCCGGGGTAAAATCCGGCCGCGACGTGAAGATTGGACCGGATTAGGCATGAGTGACGGCAACGACCAGAATGAAACCAAGGGCAGGCTCTCGCTGCGCCCCGCCGCGCGCGGGGATGCCGGACATACGGTCGATGCCGGGTCCGTGCGGCAGAGCTTCTCGCATGGCCGCTCCAAGGTCGTGCAGGTCGAGGTTCGCAAGAAGCGCGGCAATGCGGCCGCACCGGCACCTGGCGCACCCGCCGCACCCGTGGCCACGCGCCCGCAGCCTGAGCGCCCCGCAACACCTAGCCCCGCGCCCGCCTCGGGGCAGCGCCCCCGCCCGCAAGGCGGCAACGCCCCGCGCGCCTTAACCGCCGCTGAGCTGGCCAACCGCCAGCGGGTGCTGGCCGCCGCCGCCAAGGCTGAGGCTGAGCGCCGCGAGCAGGAGAAAATTTCCATTCTCTCCGCGGCTGAGGAAGCCCGCCGCAAGGCCGAGGAAGACGCCAAGCGCGAAGCGGAGGAAGCACTCCGCCGCGAGCAGGAGGCCGCCGCCGCCAAGGCCGAGGCTGAACGCGCCGCCGCCCAGCCCGCGCCGCCCGCGCCCGCGCCTACCGCGCCTGCGCCACAGCCCCAGGCAGCCCGTGCCCCGGCGCGTGCCGCGGCACCGCAACCCGCGCGCCCGGCCGCCACAGCGCCGGCGCCCCGCACTACGCTGCAGCTGAAACCCGGCGGCCGCCCTGCTGGCGAAGATGATGAGGACGCGCCCCGCGGCCCCCGCCGCCCGGCCACCCCGGCGCCGCGCCGTGGTATGCCCGCCGCCCCCGCCAAAAAAATTGGCGATGGCAACCGCCGCGCCGGGCGTATCGACGTACAGGCCGCCATCGAGGGTGAGGATGAGAAAACACGCTCGCTGGCTTCCGTGCGCCGCCAGCGCGAGCGTGAACGCCGCCAGGCCGAGCTGGAGCTCTTGCGCTCCGACGGGTTGAAAGTGGTGCGCGAGGTTGTGCTGCCCGAGACCATCACTGTGCAGGAGCTGGCCAACCGCATGGCCGCCCCTGGCCGCGACGTGGTGCGCGCGCTGATGAAGATGGGCGTGATGGCCACCATCACCCAGGCTATCGATGCCGATACGGCCGAGCTGCTCGTCAATGAATTCGGCCACAAGGTGCGCCGTGTGTCTGACTCCGACGTGGAGCTGGGCCTGGAAGGCGAGCTGGACACAGATGAAGATTTGCAGCCGCGCCCGCCCGTTGTCACCATCATGGGCCATGTCGACCACGGCAAAACCAGCCTGCTGGATGCGCTGCGCCATACGGATGTGGCCGCCGGCGAGGCGGGTGGCATCACCCAGCACATCGGCGCGTATCAGGTGACCCTGCCGTCTGGCCAGGCGATCACCTTCCTCGATACGCCGGGCCATGAGGCTTTCACGGCCATGCGCGCCCGAGGTGCGGCCTCCACCGATATCGTGGTGCTGGTTGTCGCGGCGGATGACGGCGTGATGCCGCAGACCATCGAGGCGATTAAACACGCCAAGGCGGCGAACGTGCCCATCATCGTGGCGATCAACAAGATCGACCGCCCGGGTGCTGACGCCAACCGCGTGCGCCAGGAGCTGCTGCAGTACGAGATCGTGACGGAAAACATGGGTGGCGAGACCATCGATGTCGAGGTTTCGGCGCTGAAGAAAACGAACCTCGACAAGCTGGAGGAAGCCATTCTGCTGCAGGCCGAGGTGCTGGAGCTGAAGGCCAACCCCAACCGCACGGCCGAGGGTGCCATTATCGAGTCCCGGCTGGACAAGGGCCGCGGCCCGGTAGCCACCGTGCTGGTGCAGAAAGGCACGCTGCACCAGGGCGAAATTGTGGTGGCGGGTGCCCAGTGGGGCCGCGTGCGCGCCATGCTGAACGACAAGGGCCAGCAGCTGAAGGAGGCTTTGCCGTCTCAGCCTGTGGAAATCCTCGGCCTTTCTGGCGCGCCCATTGCGGGCGAACCCTTCGTGGTCGTCGAAAACGAGCAGCGCGCCCGCGAGATCACCGAGTATCGCGCCGCCAAGCTGCGCGAGCGCCAGGTGGCGGCGCAAACCGCCCTGCGCGGCACGATGGAAGAAATGCTCGCCCGCATTCAGGCTGGCGCGCAGAAGGAAGTCGCGGTCGTCATCAAGGCGGATGTGCAGGGCTCGGCCGAGGCCATTGGCGTGGTGCTGGGCAAGCTCGGCAACGAGGAGGTGCGCGTGCGCGTCATCTACTCTGGTGTCGGCCAGATCACCGAGAGCGACGTGCAGCTCGCCAAGGCGTCTGATGGCCTCATCATCGCCTTCAATGTCCGCGCCAATGTGCAGGCGCGGGAGCTGGCACAGCGCGAGGCCGTGGATATCCGCTATTACTCGATCATCTACGAGGTCGGTGACGACATCGAGAAGCTGGTGAAAGGCAAGCTGGCCCCGGTGCACCGGGAGAAATTCCTGGGCTATGCGGAAATCCGCCAGGTGTTCAACATTACCAAAACCGGCAAGGTCGCGGGTTGTTATGTCACCGAAGGCGTGGTCAAGCGTGGCTGCGGCGTGCGCCTGCTGCGCGACAACGTGGTCATCCACCAGGGCGAGCTTTCGCAGCTCAAGCGTTTCAAGGACGATGTGAAGGAAGTGGCGCGCGGCTATGAATGCGGGCTCTCTTTCGCGGGCTTCCAGGACCTGCGCGAGGGCGATGTGGTGGAGTGCTATGAAACCGAAATCGTCGCGGCCTGATGCCGGGCATGGCGCTGGCCCCAGCCAGCGCCAGCTGCGGGTGGGCGAGGAAATCCGGCATGTCCTTTCGGACGTGCTGCTGCGCACCGAGTTTCACGACCCGGATCTCGCCCGCGCGCACCTCACCATCTCCGAGGTTCGCATGTCGCCGGACCTTAAGCACGCCCTGGTGTTCGCCAGCGTGCTCGGCCAGCAGGACATCCGCCCCCTGCTGCCGGCACTCAAGCGCGTCTCGCCCTTTCTGCGCGCACAAATAGCCCCTCGCCTTGGCCTGCGGGTCACGCCGGATCTGAAATTCGCCGCCGACGAGGCGCTGGACGAAGCGACGAAGATCAACAAACTCCTGCACAGCCCGGAAGTGGCGCGGGACCTTGACGGCAAGCAGGACTGACAACCCCGGACCAACCAGGCTGATCACCAGCCCGGATGGCGCGGCGCAATGGCTGCGTGCCGGGCA
>JAGWZS010000177.1 GCA_018971905.1 Rhodospirillales bacterium
TGCATCTACGGCATCGGCTCGGTCGAGACTTATTCCAAGATGGTGGTGCGGCTGGAAACCGGCGGGCGGATTGAGCGAGACGCGCTGGTGAAGGCGCTGGTGGATTTGCAATATCGCCGCAACGACATGGCTTTTGTCCGCGGCAGCTTCCGCGTGCGCGGTGAGACTGTGGATATTTTCCCATCCCAATATGAAGACCGCGCCTGGCGGGTTTCGTTGTTTGGTGATGAGATCGAAAAGATTTCTGAGTTCGACCCGCTGACCGGCGAGCAGAGCGCGGTGCTTGAAAATATCTCTGTTTATGCCAATTCCCATTACGTTACCCCGCGCCCGACGCTGACGCAGGCGATCTCGCGCATTAAGGTGGAGTTGAAGCAACGCCTCGACGAGTTTAC
The DNA here is from genome assembly GCA_018971905.1 of Rhodospirillales bacterium. Classification (GTDB taxonomy): domain Bacteria; phylum Pseudomonadota; class Alphaproteobacteria; order Acetobacterales; family Acetobacteraceae; genus Acidocella. The sequence continues at coordinate 396 of JAGWZS010000177.1, forward strand.
CGCCAACGGCAAGCTGCTGGAGGCCGAGCGTTTGCAACAGCGCACCACCTTCGATATCGAGATGATGGAAACCACCGGTGCCTGCAAGGGCATCGAGAATTATTCCCGCTATCTCTCTGGCCGCAACGCAGGCGAGCCGCCGCCGACCTTGTTTGAATATCTGCCAGAAAATGCCTTGTTGTTTGTTGATGAAAGCCATGTAACGGTGCCGCAGATCGGCGGCATGTTCAAAGGCGATTATGCGCGTAAATCCATCCTCGCCGAATATGGCTTCCGGCTGCCGAGCTGCATCGACAACCGGCCTTTGAAATTCGAGGAATGGGAGCGTTTTCGTCCGCAAACCTTGTTTGTTTCCGCCACGCCGGGGCCCTGGGAGATGGAACGCACGCAGGGCGTGTTCGCCGAACAGGTGATCCGCCCCACCGGGCTGGTCGATCCGGTGACCGAAATCCGCCCGGTCGAGCATCAGGTGGATGATCTGCTTGGTGAGGTCAGGCAGGTGACGAAGCGTGGCGGGCGCGTGCTGGTGACAACATTGACCAAGCGCATGGCGGAAGACCTGACCGAGTACCTGACCGAGCAGGGCGTGCGCGTGCGCTATCTGCATTCGGATGTGGATACGCTGGAGCGCATCGAGATCATCCGGGATCTTCGGCTTGGCGCCTATGATGTTCTCGTCGGCATTAATCTGCTGCGCGAGGGGCTGGATATTCCTGAATGTATGCTGGTTGCGATTCTGGATGCGGATAAGGAGGGGTTTCTGCGTTCGGTTACCTCGCTGGTGCAAACCATTGGCCGTGCCGCGCGCAATGTGGATGGCCGCGTGATTCTGTATGCCGACACGATGACCCGCAGCCTGAAGCAGGCCATTGAGGAAACCGAGCGCCGCCGCGCCAAGCAGATGGCCTGGAACGAGGCGCATGGCATCACCCCGCAATCGGTCCGCAAAAATATCGGTGAGGTGATCCACTCTGTGTTTGAGCAGGATTACGTGACCGTAGCGCCAACCAAGAGTGCGGGGCTGGACGAGTTCGTGGGCAAGGATCTTGCCTCCAGCATCGCGGCGCTGGAAACGCGCATGCGTGCCGCGGCGGCGGATTTGGAGTTCGAGGAGGCTGCCCGCCTGCGCGACGAGATTAAGCGGCTGGAAGCGCTGGAACTTGGGCTGGAGCCGCCGCCTGCCCCCAACCGCACCCCGCCCAAGCCGAAAGGCCCGGTGCCACTTGGCCCTGGCGGCGGCGGATACGACCCGGCCATGCGCAAGGGCCGGGGGCGGCGCTGAGTGGCGGGCAGCACCCTGGCTTGACGGCACGCCCGCCGGTTAAGCTAAAACAGCGGGCACAAGGGCCAGGAGGGCGTTGAATGAAAAAAGCCATGAAATGGGGTGGGATCTGCGCCATCATTGGTGCTGTGATTGGCATTATCCTCAGCGTTGAGGATAATTTGCTGACGTGGCCGCCGCTAGGCCTCACGCCGGAGGGAATGCTCTATCTGCTGGCTTCGGTTGCCGCCCCGGCTCTGTTGTTGTTCGTGCTGGGATTCGCCGCCGGGCTGGTGGCGGAAAAGGGCAAATCCGCCCAATCGAAGAGATAGCGCGGGGTTTGACGGCGCTTCGTGGCCGGGCATAGTGCAGGCATGAAGCTTTCTGCATTTTCCTTGCTGGCCGTGCTGGCGCCCCTGCACGCCTTTGCCTTCAATGGCACCATCAACACCCTTGCCGACCGGCTGACCGGCCAGCATGCGGTTTATAATCTCGTGCTTTCCAAGCTGCGAACGCACGACATTACCGGCGCAACCGGGCAAATGAGTTTCAACGTGACGGATGGCTGCACAGGCTGGGCTACCACCCAGCACATGATACTGATTGTGCGCAATGTTGACGGCTCGCTTACCAAGTCAGTCAGTGACTATGTCACCTGGGAAAGCAAAGACGGCAAGACGCTGAGCTTTTCTCTGAGTGAGAGCGATAATGGCGGCAAAACGCAGATCGACGATGCCGGGGTCGCCACCCATACCGGGCCAGACAATAGCGGCATTATCAGATACACCACCCCCGCCAACACCGTACTGAAAATGCCGGCTGGCACGCTGTTCCCCATGCAGCACACTGAAGCACTGCTGGCGGCCGGCCGGGCGGGAAAAACCTTTATCTCCCCCTTGCTGTTTGACGGCACCACCGCCGACGGCGTCCAGGCCACTTTTGTTACAGTGCTGGGCCATCATGACCCGGAAAAAACCAAATGGCCCGCGCTGGATAAATATGCCAGCACGGATGTCGATATCGCGTTTTTTGAGCGCAAGAATGACGATGAAACCCCGGATTTCCGGACCTCCATGCGCTATTACGAAAATGGCGTGGCCACGGGCCTGGGGTTAGATTTTGGTGATTTCGTGATGACGGGAACGCTGAGCGCGCTGACCATTCCGCCGTCATCCTGCCCGGCAAGCAAGCGCGCGAGAATTTTCGGTAATTAACGCAAGCCGCTGGCTGCCCTAAAAGCTGCTGTGGCTTTCGGCATCAGGCCGCAGGCGCATCTTTGCCCTGGCGTGCGCGTTGCCGCCATTCACCAAAACTGCCAGCAGCGAAAGAAACAGCGCGCGCTCGGCAGGATCCAGCGGGGCCATTGCGCGTTCATCGGCACGCGCGGCCAGCCTTTGCATCTTGGCCAGCATGGTTCTGCCCCGTTGGGTCAGGTCCATCAATTTCTGCCTGTGGTCGGTGCGGTTGGTGGAACGGCGGACAAGCCCGGCAGCCTCCAGCCGTGCCGCCACGCTGGCCAGGGTGGCACGGTCCAGGCCAATTTCTTCGGCGATGGCGGATTGGTCCCGTCCACCGTGCCGGCCGACGGCGCTGAGCACACAGAGCTGTGCAGGGGTGATTTCAAGTCCGGCGGCTTCCTCGGCAAACAAGGCCAGATGAATTTGGTTCAGGCGGCGGATGAGAAAGCCGGGGGTTTGCATCCATTGCGCAAATGCGGGGGCGTTGTCGCCGCTACCCATATCCATGACCGATGTTGTCCCCGCGCTTAGAAAATAAATTCTGTTACATGATCCTTAATTTAATAACATAGAAAATATCAAAAAAACAACTATTGGAGGAAGTCACGTCATTTTGATCAACTTGTTGTGGAAGTTGCAACAGAGACGGCGCCAAGCAAACCAGGATTCGGATGGATGATCAGTTTAACGGGCACATCCTTCAATAACGCCTCGAACCGGCCTTTCGCGATGAAGCGTTCGGCAAAGCCTGTTTCCGGCAAAAGGGCCGCCAGCCGTGGCATAATGCCGCCCGCAATTACTACGGCCTGTGCTCCATGGATCAGCGCATAATCCCCCGCCACCGCGCCCAATGCTAGGCAAAAACGTTGCACTGCCGCCCTGGCCAATTTGTCTGTTCCGGAAATGCCAGCGTGCCACAAGGCTGTATCGTCGGAATATCGCGACGGGGTGTTTTCAAGGCAGGCCAGTGCCGCGTAAATGTCCAGAATGGCGGGGCCGGAAACAACCCGTTCCGCCGAAACCCGCCCATACCGGGCGCGCAGGCGCATAAGCAGCGCATCTTCGAATTCGTCCTGCGGCGCGAAACCGGCATGGCCGCCTTCGCTTTCCATCACGTAAGCCTTGCCATTGCGACGCAGCACATGCGCCACACCCAGCCCGGTGCCGGGGCCGAGCACGGTAATCACTCCATTCGCGGGCAGGTCGGTCTCTGGCCCCGCGAGGTGCCGGTAGTCATGCGGCTGAAGCTGCGACAGCGCATGGCCCACGGCGCCGAAATCATTCACGAAGGTTAGCGCTTCCAGCCCCATCTCCTGCTTCAGTGCGGCGGGGCGCAGAACCCAGGGATTATTGGT
>JAGWZS010000178.1 GCA_018971905.1 Rhodospirillales bacterium
ACGGCGATGCGTGTTTGCTGGAACGCGCGGCCTAAGCTGGCACTTCCCCGGCATTCCCGCTAATCCCCTCCCATGACCACCCCAGACTTCTCCTTCACCCTGGCGGGCCAGGATGGCCGTGCACGCGCCGGTACGCTGGCCACCGCCCATGGCGAGGTGCCCACCCCCACCTTCATGGCCGTAGGCACCGCCGGCACGGTGAAGGCCATGACAGCGGATGCCGTGCGCGCCACGGGGGCCAAGATCGTCCTTGGCAACACCTATCATCTCATGCTCCGCCCAACCGCTGAGCGCGTGGCGCGCCTCGGCGGGTTGCATAAAATGATGGACTGGCCCGGCCCCATCCTCACGGATTCCGGCGGGTTCCAGATCATGTCGCTCGCCAAGCTGCGCAAGCTGGAGGAAAAAGGCGTCACCTTCCGCTCGCATATCGACGGCGCGGCCCACGAGCTCACTCCTGAGCGTTCGACGGAAATCCAGCATCTGCTGGATGCCACCATCACCATGCAGCTTGACGAGTGCACGAAGTTTCCCGCCACGCACCATGAGGCGAAGGAGAGCATGGCGCTTTCCATCCGCTGGGCGAAACGCTCGCGTGATGCCTTCGTCAAGCGCTCCGGCTATGGGCAGTTCGGCATCATGCAGGGCAATGTCTACGAGGATCTGCGCCGCGAATCCGCCGCCGCCCTGGTGGATTTGGATTTCGAGGGCTACGCTATTGGCGGGCTGGCCGTGGGCGAGGGCCAGGCGGTGATGTTTTCCGTGCTGGATTATGCCACGGATTTCCTGCCCGCCACCAAGCCGCGCTACCTCATGGGTGTGGGCACACCGGACGACCTTCTCGGCGCCGTGGCGCGCGGGGTGGATATGTTTGACTGCGTGATGCCCACCCGCGCCGGGCGCACTGCGCGGGCCTTCACATCCAACGGCATCTTCAACATGCGCAACGCCCGGTTTATTGATGATGGCCGCACGTTGGATGAAAACTGCAAATGCCTCTGCTGCACCCGCCATACGCGGGCCTATCTGCACCATCTCTTCCGGGCTGAGGAAATGCTGGGGCCGATGCTGCTCACCATCCACAACCTCACTTACTACCAAAGCCTGATGCAGGGCGCGCGCGCCGCTATTATAAACAAAGACTACGATGCCTATTGCGCCCATACGCGCGAGAATTGGCAAAGAGGACCTGACGCATGAGCGATGACCGTTACGCCGGGCTGCAACAGCTTGGCGCCAAAACCGAACAGCCCCGCGGCCCCGAAGAGGCCATGCTGGAGCGTGTGCCCGCCAAAACCGGCGGCAAAAACGCTGTTGTGCGCTTCGTCTGTCCGGAATTCACCTCCCTCTGCCCACTAACCGGCCAGCCGGATTTCGCACATATCGTCATCGACTATATCCCCGGCGACTGGCTTGTGGAGAGCAAGAGCCTGAAACTCTTTTTTCATTCCTTCCGCAACCATGGCGGGTTTCATGAAGCCTGCACCTTGATGATCGCGGACCGGTTGATCGAATTGCTGTCCCCCAAATGGCTGCGCATCGGCGCGTACTGGTATCCACGCGGCGGCATTCCCATCGATGTGTTCTGGCAAACCGGCAAACCACCCGAGGATGCCTGGATTCCTGACCAGGGCGTGCCCCCTTACCGTGGCCGGGGCTAGTTTAAAGGCAGAAATCATGGCCAAGGCGGCGGCGCTCGGCTTCGCCGCAACCGGCTTCACCCGGGCCGCGCTGCCGCCGGAACGGCTGGCTTATCTGCAAGAGTTCCTGGCCCAAGGCCAGCACGGCGCCATGGGCTGGATGGCCGAGCGCGTGGAACAGCGCGCCCACCCGCAGGCTTTATGGCCGGAGGCGCTGAGCGTGATCTCGCTCGGCTTCTCCTACGCGCCGGAGGGCGACGCGCTGGAAAATCTTTCCAGGAAAAATGTAGGCAATATCTCCGTCTATGCCCGCAACCGGGATTATCACGACATCATCAAAGGCAAACTGAAACACCTGGCACAGTTCATCGCTGCCAAGGGCATGGGCGTGAAAGTGTTTGTGGACACAGCACCCGTTATGGAAAAGCCGCTGGCCGAGCAGGCCGGGCTGGGCTGGCAGGGCAAGCACACCAACCTCGTCTCCCGTTCACATGGTTCCTGGCTATTCCTGGGAGAAATCTATACCACACTGGAATTACCTCCGGACACGCCGGAACGCGACCATTGCGGCAGCTGCACCGCTTGCCAAACCGCCTGCCCTACCAACGCGTTTCCTGCGCCTTACAAACTCGATGCGCGGCGCTGCATCTCCTACCTCACCATCGAACATGCAGGCCCCATCCCGCAGGAATTTCGTTCCGCTATCGGAAACCGCATCTATGGCTGCGATGACTGCTTGGCCGTCTGCCCCTGGAACAAATTTGCTCAGGCCGGACGCGAGCAAAAACTAGCTGCCCGAGAAGACCTAACCGCGCCATTGCTAGCGGAACTCGCCATGCTGGACGATGCCGCATTCCGCCAAAAATTCTCCGGCTCGCCGATCAAACGCATCGGCCGGAACAGGTTTGTGCGCAACGTCGCCATCGCCATCGGCAACAGCGGCAACCCCGCTCTGGTCCCCGCCGCGCAAAAACTAGCAGCAGACACCGACCCAATGGTGGCTGAGGCTGGGGGGTGGGCTGTGAGTCTGCTAAACGTCAGCTTGCGCCCAGTCTTTTCCAGGAATAATCCTTTTCATAAACTCATCAAATAACGGCACAGTAAATGCCGTATCGCCGTGTGTTGGGCTCCAGATCATGCCTTTTGCAATCAAACTGCTTCTAATTGGTCCTAATGACGACGTTATTCGACCCAGCTCGTCTGCAATATCTCCTGACCTATGAGGCCCCGCCCCTAATTCGGCCATTGCGCGCAGGTATTGCTTCTCCTTCGGTGTAAGACGATCAAACCGGACTCTAAAGAAGCTTTCGTCTAGAGCAGCAATTGTCTGGGTAGAAGCATTTTTAACGTCATTGATCGAAATCGGACTATGCTCTGCAACATCCCAAGCATGTTTTCCCCATTCTTGAAGAAAGTAAGGATACCCCTTTGTTTGTTCGGCAATGAGCGCTACGGCACTTGCGTCTATTTCCACGCCTTCATCTTCAATAGGCTTTACGATAGCTTCCGTTGCGTCCAATGTGCTTAATGCACCAATTTCCGGAAAATCGAATAAACGCTCAGCATATGATTTTGCCTCTCCCATTTTGCCGCGCAGTTGAGGCAGGCCGGCGCCTACAGCAGTTATAGGAAGTTGCTTTTGCGAACAGCGATGAAGAGCTGAAATGAACGCTGCAAGCTGCTCCTCCTTTACGTACTGAAGTTCATCAATATAAATCGCAACAATTGTATTTGCGGCTTTTGCAGCGAGGCCTACTTGTTCCAGCAACATGCTTAAATCGCCTTCGAGTTCACCATTGTCGGCTAAACCGGGCTCTGGATCATAATCAAAGCCAACCTCTATGTCGTTATAGGTCATCTTCAATTTGCTGGCGAAACCGGCCAGAGCCCTTAGACCCCGGATCGCATAGTCTGCCGCCTGCGCTAAACGGCTCAAACGCAGTAAACCAAGTCTTAGATGCGGTGCTAACATCGCGGGCAAAGAACGCCCTTCGGGTGCTTCGATGCGGACAGCAATCACTCCGGCACTCTCTGCATCTTTCATCATCTGATCCAGAAGCACAGTTTTCCCAACACCACGAAGACCAACAAGCATCATGCTTTTGGCCGGTCGGCCTATGCGGAGACGACCTAAGCACTGGCGCATTTTCTCGCGGACGCTATCGCGTCCAGCAAGCTCCGGAGGTGGACTTCCCGCGCCAGGCGCGAAAGGGTTTCGTATCGGGTCCATAAATATACTAACTTTAGTAAAGTTATCTTTACAAGATAAACTACGTAAATTGTGTATATTGTCAACCCGGCTTTTCTAAACCGCCTCAAAACATATCGATACACAATTGCCTGACCTCTAGAGTTCTGGCGCCCCCCAAACCTTCCCTTCCCCCCTCAAACCGGCTAAATCCCCGCCATGAGCTGGCTTACCGCATTCGTCCGCCCCAAAATCCGCACCCTGCTTGGCCGCAAGGAGGCGCCGGATAATCTCTGGCACCAATGCCCCGCCTGCCAGCAGATGATCTTCCACACCGAGATGGCGGCCAACAAGAAGGTTTGCCCGCATTGCGGCCACCATATGCGCGCCACCGCGCAG
>JAGWZS010000179.1 GCA_018971905.1 Rhodospirillales bacterium
CATCAATTTGTTCTTCGAGGACTCAACCCGCACTCGCACCAGCTTTGAGCTGGCCGGGCGCCGCCTGGGAGCGGATGTGGTGAACATGTCCGTGGCCACCTCCTCCGTCACCAAGGGCGAGACCCTGCTGGACACCGCCGCCACGCTGAACGCGATGAACTGCGACCTGCTGGTGGTGCGGCATAAAAGCTCCGGCGCGCCTGCCCTGCTGGCGCAAAAGGTCGGCGCCTCGGTCATCAACGCGGGCGATGGCACGCACGAGCACCCCACCCAGGCGCTGCTCGACGCGCTTACCATCCGCCGCAACAAAGGCCGTATTTCTGGCCTCACAGTAGCCATCTGCGGGGATATCGCTCACTCCCGCGTCGCCCGCTCCAACATCCTGCTGCTCACGATGATGGGCAATTTCGTTCGCCTTGTCGGCCCCCCTACCCTGGTGCCCGCCTCCATCGGCGTGAACGGTGTGGAGATTTTCCACGATATGCAGGAAGGACTGAAAGGCGCGGACATCGTGATGATGCTGCGCCTGCAAAAGGAGCGCATGACCGGCGGGCTGGTGCCATCCTCGCGCGAGTTTTTCACCTATTACGGGCTGGACCGGAAGAAGCTGGCCTTCGCCAAACCGGACGCGCTGGTGATGCATCCCGGCCCGATGAACCGCGGCGTGGAGATCGACAGCGAAGTGGCGGACGACGCCGGCCGTTCACGGATCAAAGAGCAGGTTGAGATGGGTGTGGCCGTCCGCATGGCGGTGCTGGATACCTGCGCGCGGAGCAACTCTTGATTACTTTATTCCGTAAAATCAAATATCTGGATCAATCTGCGCAGAGCCTGCATGAAGGTGAGCTGCTGGTCCGTGGTGGCAAAATCGCCGATTTCGGCCCCGCCCTGGGTACGCCAGAGGGCGCTGAGATCATTGAGGCCGAGGGTGCCGTGCTCTGCCCTGGCCTAGTGGATATGCGCGCCTCCATTGGCGAGCCGGGCTTTGAATACCGCGAGAGTATCGCCAGCGCGGCTGAGGCGGCGGCGGCAGGCGGCATCACTACCATCGCCGTATTGCCCGAAACCAACCCGGTGATCGACGATCCGGCCTTGGTGCGCTTCCTGCGCGCGCGCGGTGAGGAAACCGGCAGCGTCTCCCTGCTGCCCTACGCCGCCGCCACCCGCGGGCTGGCGGGCAAGGAACTGGCCGAATACGGCCTGCTGCAAGCCGCAGGTGCTGTGGCCTTTACCGATGGCGGCAAGCCCATCGCCTCCTCCCGGCTTATGCGCCTGGCGCTCTCTTACGCGTCCGGCTTCGGTGCGCGCATCGTTCAGCACCCCGAGGATGCCGAGCTTGCCCGTGGCGGCGCCGCCACCGCTGGCCCTCGCGCCACCTGGATGGGCCTGCCAGGCATTCCCGCCGCCGCCGAGGCCATCTGCGTGGCGCGGGATATCCGGCTGGCTGAACTCACCGGCGGGGCCGTGCATTTCGCCCACATCACCACGGCCGAGGCGCTGGACCTCATCCGCCGGGCCAAGGAAAAAGGGGTGAAGATCACCTGTGACACCGCGCCCCCTTATTTCGACCTGAATGAGACCGCGATTGGCGATTACCGCACCTACGCCAAACTTTCTCCGCCGCTGCGGATGGAAGCCGACCGGCTCGCCGTGGTCGCCGCGCTGAAAGACGGCACGATCGACGTCATAGCCTCGGACCACCAGCCCCGCGACCCGGACGACAAACGCCAGCCCTTCGCTGAGGCCGAGCCCGGCGGCGCCGGCCTTGCCACGCTGCTGGGTGTTACGCTGGCGCGGGTGCAGAATGGCGACCTCACCTTGCCACAGGCGCTCGCCTTGCTCACCGCCAAACCAGCCGCCTGGTTAGGCACTGAGGCGGGCGTGCTGGCCAAGGGGCGCCCGGCCGATTTATGCCTGTTCGACCCTGAAAAATCCTGGCAGGTGCAGGCGGGCAAGCTGCCGGGCAAGGCGCAGAACACACCTTTTGACGGCCGCGCGCTGGAAGGCGTGGTGCTTGGCACCTGGAAAGCCGGGCGGAGGGTTTACGGGTGATCTGGCTATACCTCGGCGTCGCCGTTTTCGGCTATCTCATGGGCAGCGTGCCGTACGGCCTGCTGCTCACCCGTGTGGCCGGGCTGGGGGATATCCGCGCCATCGGCTCTGGCAATATCGGCGCCACCAACGTGCTGCGCACCGGCAACAAAAAGCTCGCGGCGGCCACTCTGCTGCTGGATGGGCTGAAAGGCTTCCTCGCCGTGATGCTGGTGAAGCTGTTTCTGCATCATGGCGTGCTGGTGGCGGGGCTGGCGGCGGTGCTGGGGCATCTCTTTCCCGTCTGGCTTGGCTTCAATGGCGGCAAGGGCGTGGCTACGGGCCTGGGCGTGCTTTTTGCCTTCGCCTGGCCTCTGGGGCTCATCTGCTGCGCTATCTGGCTGTTGGTGGCCTTCACCCTGCGTTATTCCTCCCTCTCGGCGCTCATCGCCTACGCCGTGGCTCCCGCCGCTGCCTTGCTGCTGGCCGGGCCGTTGGCCGCGGAGGCGGTGATCATCATATCCGCCCTGGTTTTTTGGAAGCACAAGCCGAACATCCAGCGCCTCATCCGCGGCGAGGAACCGCGCATCGGCAAGACCCCCGCATGAAAAACACCCTCTGCCTCACCCTCTGGCTGCTTGGCGCGGCCCCGGCCCTTGCGCTCAATCATCTCCAGGCCAACCGCATCCATCTCTTCAACCCCGCCCCCTGCGCGCAAGCCACCGGCCCGCTCTGGATCACCCTTGGCACCGGCCAGCCAGCGCCGGGCTTCATCAACGTGAACGCCCCCGGTTTCGATGAAATCGGTGCGCTGGTTGCCACCGGCCCCGGCGTGGCGGAAGCCACGCTCGCCGGGCAAACACCCGCCTGCGGCGTCATCGCCAGCTTTTACGAAAACGCCACCCCGGTAGGCGCCTGGGTGGTGCCCCCGGCCAAGCTTGGACAGTTTCTCTCCATCCTGAATCTCAATGGCTGATCCCGCACTGGGGTTTTTGCGCCTTGCCCGCACGGAGAGTGTGGGTCCCGTCACCTATCGCCGCCTGCTGGCACGCTTTTCCGGGCCGGAGGATGCGCTGGACGCTTTGCCAGCCCTCGCCAAATCCGGCGGCCGCGCCAACCCGCCGCGCATTCCGCCCATGGCCGAGGTGCAGCGTGAATCCGATGCGGTGCACCGCCTGGGCGGCACGTTCCTGTTCCTGGACCAGCCCGGCTATCCTGAATATCTGGCCGAGCTGCCAGATGCCCCGCCCGCCATCGCGGTGCTGGGCGATGCTACCCTGCTCTCTTCGCGTTCCATCGGCATTGTCGGCGCCCGCAACGCCTCCGCCAATGGCATGCGCCTGGCCGCGCATCTCGCGGCTGAACTGGCGCCACACCTCACCATTGTCTCCGGTCTCGCCCGGGGCATAGACACCGCCGCCCATGAAGGCGCCATGCGGGGCGGCCGTACCATCGCCGTTATCGCGGGCGGGCTGGACATGCCCTACCCGGCGGAAAACGTCGGCCTCCAGCGCCGCATCGCGGAAAACGGCGCTGTAGTGGCGGAGGCCCCGCTTGGCACCGCGCCCATCGGCCGTCATTTCCCCAAGCGCAACCGAATCATCGCGGGTCTCTCTCTGGGGCTGGTGGTGCTGGAGGCCGCCGCCCGCTCCGGCTCACTGCTCACCGCGCGCCTCGCCGCCGAAGCCGGGCGCGAGATTTTTGCCGTCCCAGGCTCACCACTCGACCCCCGCGCCCGTGGCGGCAACGACCTCATCCGGCAGGGCGCGCATCTTACGGAAACGGCGGATGATGTAATCTCCAACCTGCCGGCACAACGCATCCCACCGTTTGGTTTTGCCGAGCCACCGCCGCTTTGGGAGGACAACATCCCGGCCGGGGATGAGCTGGCGCGCGCCCGGCGGCAGATCCCAGCCATGCTAGGCCCGGAACCCGTTGCAGTTGACGAGATTGCGCGGCGCTGCCAGTTGTCAATAACATCAATAAGGGCGGCCATCCTTGAGCTTGAATTGGCGGGGCGTGCAGAATGCCTGGCCGGGGACAGGGTGGTTCTTCCCGAAGACCCTTAGGCCTCACGGCTTAAAGACCAACTGAATGGAACGGCCCTTTGACTGATATCGTCGTCGTCGAATCCCCCTCCAAGGCAAAGACGATCAATAAATATCTGGGGGATTCATATAAGGTT
>JAGWZS010000180.1 GCA_018971905.1 Rhodospirillales bacterium
ATGCGCGCGGTGAAAGCCGGAGACCCCATGGACAAAACCACCGACATGGGCCCGCTTTCCAGCGCCGAACAACGGGAAACGGTTTTGCAGCAGCTTGCCGAAGCGAAGCGGCAGGGTGCGACGCTGGAAGGCGGGGAGGCGCTGCCAGGCCCCGGTGCGTTCATGAATGCCGGGGTGCTGACCGATGTGCCAGAGGACAGCCCCTTCTTGCAGGAGGAAATTTTTGGTCCCGTGGCGATGTTGTTCCGCGCCCGGGATATTGATGACGCCATCCGCCTCGCCAACGATATTCCCTACGGGCTTGGCTCATCCGTCTGGACGGAAGACCAGGCCGAGCAGGCACGGTTTGTTGAGGAGATCGAGGCCGGAATGACCGCGATCAACCAGATGCTTGCGTCATCGCCGGAAGCGCCGTTTGGCGGCATCAAACGCTCCGGCCATGGGCGGGAACTGAGCCATTACGGGCTGCATGAATTCATGAATCTGAAAACCGTGCTGCGAACTGGCTAAAGCCGGATGATTTTAGATCGAATCGCACCGCGATGCGTTCTAGATTCTCTGGAAATTCCAGCGTGCTTTCAAAGGCCGGTCCATTTCGCTTCATAAATCTTGGCTCCCTTCGGCGGCACGAAGTCTGCGTCCGCCTTCATCTCCGCCAGGCGCAGCGCATTCAACGTAATGATCAGCGCCGCCACGTTCATCATGCCCGGCGGTATCCATTGGATCAGCCCGCCCAGCAGCTGGTCGTGCTGCGCGGAGATGGAGGGAAACAGCCGCCCGCAAAGTTCGTAGAAGGAGAAAAGGTCTTTCGTGGTCAGCGCGATATAGGCACCGATGGCGATTTGCGGAAACATCACGAAAAATCCGGTGCCAGCCCGGGCAAGATAGGAATAGCGGCAGGGCGGCTTCGGGCGCGGGTCCAGCACCACCATCCAGAACAGCACCCCGCCCGCAAGGCAGGAGAGGTTCATCACCGCATAGAGCGCGGGGTCGATCATCGCGTCGAAATGCACAGACGGGATCAGCCAGATATCGGTGGTGAACAGAAACACCACCATCGCCGCCAGCGGGTGAGACAGGAACCGCACCGGCCGCCAGGCCGCAACGGCACCGCGGCTCAGCCAGCCCGGCACGCCCGCCGCCAGCGCCGCACCCGGCCAGGAAATGCCCGCGCAAAACGGCGCCACCATGCCCAGCACCACCGCCTGCGTGCGGTTGAGAAAGAACATGTGCTGGGCGATATATTCAAAATGCGTCTGCAGCACGAACCAGACGCCCAGCACGCCCGCATAAAAAAAGCGCCGCCGTACCCACCCCGGCTTTTCCGCCAGCCGTTTAACGCCACGCCAGTACCAGAGGGGCAGCAACAGGCAGCCAGTGAAAACAACCGGGTTGAACACGAAAGGCAGCAGAAACGGCAGCCGCGCGGGCACAAGATGGCACAGCCCCCCCACGAGCACCGTGAGGAGCAGGAGCCAGAACTCAGCCATTCAGCCGGTCCATCGGCACGCCGGACAGGTTGCGGCTGGTGCGGATGGTTTGCAGCGTTTGCACCCGCGCCACATTTGCCGCGTTGGTGAGGCGCTGGGTGAGTTGGTTTTCATGCGCGGCATCCCGCGCCACCAGCTTCAGCAGAAAATCCCCGCCGCCGCGGATCATGTGGCATTCCCGCGCCTCGGGCCAGCTTGCCACCAGCGCCTCGAACGCTTCCAGCACCGAAAGCTTCTGGCTCTCCAGCCCCACGATCACGAAAAACGCGATCTGCCAGCCGAGTTTATGGCCGTCGGTGTCGGCATGATAGCCTTTGATATAGCCTGCCTCTTCCAGCCGGCGCACACGGCGCAGGCAGGGCGGCGGTGAAATACCCGCGCGGCGCGCCAGCTCCACATTGGTCATCCGCCCATCCTCCTGCAGCTCCGCGAGGATCTTGCGGTCAATCTCGTCCAGCACCAGCGGTTCGGCTTCGGTTTGCATTCGGTCCCCGGAATCCATTTTGCGCAATATAATTACGTGTACGCGTTTGGCTATGGCGAATTTACGCTCCCGCCGCCAGTGCCAAATATGGTTGACGTGCGGGCACAGGAAAGCGCCTCATGGGCCATGATGTTCAACGCCAGGGTAACGGGATGCGCCTTGCATGATTGATGTGGGGATTATTGGCGGCGGCCCGGCGGGCCTGGCGGCAGCGTTGCGGCTGAAGGCGCGAGGGGTGCCGCGTGTCGCCATTCTGGAACGCGAAGCCACGTTGGGCGGGGCTCTGCTGACAAGCCCCCGCCGCATCCATGGGCTGCGGCGGTTCGGCCGGCTGCTCACCGGGCCAGCCTATGCCGCGCGCCTGACGCAGGCAGCGCAGGCGGCGGGGGTGGAGATTTTGCCCGGCCATGAAGTGACAGCGCTGCGGCCCCACGGCGTGGTGGAAGGTGCGGCCGGCGGCGCGGCCAGCCTGTTCGCGGCGCGGCGCGTGCTGCTCACCGGCACGCTGCTGCCGGTGGCGGGGCATCTGCGCCTCAATTCCGGCACCGGCGGCCCGGCGGTGGACCAATATGGCCGCTGCTCGGATACCGCGTATTTCGCCACCGGCACGCTGGCGGGCCGAGCCGGGCCAGGCGAAAGCCTGGGCGCCATGGCAGGAGATTATATCGCGGATGATCTTTCCGGCGGGCTGCCAAGCCTGGACGGCAGGCTGGAGGTTCTGGCCGGGCAGGGCTTGCGCGGCGTGGCCCCGCACTGGTTGGCACATGTGGCGCCCTTGCGCGGATGGCTGGAGATTTGCCCGGCGGAAGCCTTGAAGGGGCAATTGCGCGTGCGCGCGGGCGAGGCTGTGCTCTACCGCCGCCGGGTACGGGCACACCCGGCGCAGCGCCTCCTCATCAACCTCAACGGCATCAAAACCCCGCCGGATGACGCGCAGCTGATCGTGGAAATCGTGCCGTGAATAAAAAACCCCGCCAGCCTGGCGGCGGGCGGGGTTGAACCGGCCGGAGGCCGGATTAGGCGACGATCTCGATTTCCGCGAAGAAGAAAGAGATTTCATTGGCGGCGGCTTCCGGGCTGTCGGAGCCGTGCACGGAATTGGCTTCGATCGACTCAGCAAATTCCTTCCGGATGGTGCCGGGCTCGGCATTGGCCGGGTTGGTGGCGCCCATAATCTCGCGGTTCTTGGCGATGGCGTTCTCGCCAACCAGCACCTGCGCCACCACCGGGCCGGAGATCATGAAGGAAACCAGGTCGTTAAAGAACGGGCGGGCGGAATGCACGGCATAGAACGCCTCGGCCTGGGCCTTGGTGAGCTGCAGGCGCTTGGTGGCCGCAATGGCGAGGCCCTTTTCCTCGAACTTGGCGTTGATCTTGCCGGTGAGGTTGCGGCGGGTGGCGTCCGGCTTGATGATGGAGAGGGTGCGTTCGGTGGCCATGGTTGCTGTTTTCCCAAGGGTAAATGTTGCGCCGCCATTAGCCGGGGAGCCCAGGGGAGACAAGCCCTGAAGCGGGATGATTTCCCTAATCCCGCCTTCCAATCAGCCTCGCAGCCCAATCCCCTAATTTTGAAACGGGCTTGCCCTGCCGCATATTCCAATTCGCAACCAGTGCCGCCGCCTGGAGAAGTGCTTGATAATGCTCCTCGGATACCGCTTCATACTCTTCCTGGTCTGTCCCGCTGAAACTCACGTCGTTCCAAGAGCCCATGGTGCCAAATACCCAGCCCGCCATAACCGCCCCCCAAACCTGTAGTGCTTGCAGGGAAAGGTTCAACTCCGGTGTCACAGCCCCGCTATAGGTTGCTGGCAATGGTGTGCTGGCGCCAAGTGCCTGCACGCCTCTCTCAAAGCAGGGGGCAAAATTATCCAGCCCATGCTTTTCAGCGAACCCATGAATGGCATGCAGGCTGTTTTGCAGCCGTTCTCTTACAATCTGCGGGTCATCGGGTTGAAACGTGCTTTTCCTTTCACTGGGAAGCCGGAAATAGAACACCTGCCAGATATTCCGATCTTCCCGTTTGTCATCGCCAATGCGCCACTTGCCCTCCCAATAATCCGTTCCGCCCGGATGTGTGGCTTCAATCAACCACCGTCCACCGCTATTGGTGAAACCAACAAGCATACGCGCGGGCGGAGCATTTTGTCCGGGTTTCATGGCCATCGGCGCTGGAATGAAGTTCAGCCTTTCAATGCCCCTTTTCCGTAGATACTTGAACCAGGATGGTGGGTCCGC
>JAGWZS010000181.1 GCA_018971905.1 Rhodospirillales bacterium
CTGCGGGATGCAGCGCTGGCCGCGGGCGTGCGGCCTGAAAATATCTGCCTGGATCCCGGCTTGGGCTTCGCCAAGCGCGGCGCGCAGAACATCGCCCTGCTGCGAGCCACAAACCGGCTGGCGGCGCTGGGCCACCCGTTGCTCATCGGCCTCTCGCGCAAACATTTCCTGGGCGAGATCTCCGGCGAGACGCAGCCTGAAAACCGTGACCCGGAGAGCCTGGCTGGCGCGATCTATGCCTGCGCGCACGGGGCGCATATATTGCGGGTGCATGATGTGGCCGGAACCGTGAAAGCCCTGCGGGTTTGGCAGAGATTGACTGAGAGAGACGATGGATAAAAAGCCCCACCGCCGCCTGTTCGGCACAGACGGGATTCGCGGCACCGCCAACACCGCGCCAATGACGGCTGAGGTGGCCCTTAAGCTTGGCCAGGCTGCCGGGCTGCTGTTCACCCGAGGCGAGCACAGGCACCGCGTGATCATCGGCAAGGATACCCGGCTTTCCGGCTATATGCTGGAGCCGGCCCTCACGGCGGGCTTCATCTCGGCGGGCATGAACGTAACCCTGGCCGGGCCGCTGCCAACGCCCGCCATTGCCATGCTCACCCGCTCCCTGCGGGCGGATTTGGGCGTCGTCATCTCCGCCTCGCACAACCCTTATGAGGATAACGGCATCAAGCTGTTCGGCCCGGATGGCGCGAAGCTTTCCGACGCGGCGGAGGCCGAGATCGAGACGCTGATGGCCGAAGACCTCTCGGCCCGCATGGCGCCCTCCGCCAAACTCGGCCGCGCCTCGCGCCTGGTGGATGCCGCCGGGCGCTATGTGGAGGCGGCGAAATTCTCCCTGCCGCGCGGCCTGCGGCTGGATGGATTGCGGATTGTGCTGGATTGCGCCCATGGCGCCGCCTACCGTGTCGCCCCCGCCGCACTTTACGAGCTGGGCGCGGAAGTGATTTCCCTCGGCGTCAGCCCGGATGGGTTCAACATCAACCGTGAAGCAGGTTCCACAGCACCCCGCGCGCTGTGCGAGGCGGTGCTGGAACATGGCGCGGATATCGGCATCGCGCTGGATGGCGACGCCGACCGGGTGATCATCGCCGATGAGCGTGGCGAGATTATCGATGGTGACCAGATTCTGGGCCTCATCGCGCGGGATATGGCAGAGGCGGGGCAATTGCGCGGCGGCGGCATCGTCGCCACGGTCATGAGCAATCTCGGGCTGGAGCGATTTCTGGGCGGGCTCGGCCTTTCCCTTATCCGCACCAAGGTTGGCGACCGTTACGTGGCCGAGGCCATGCGCGCCCAGGGCTTTAATCTGGGCGGTGAACAATCCGGCCATGTCATCCTCTCGGATTTCGCCACCACGGGAGACGGGCTGGTGGCAGCTCTACAAGTGCTCTCGGTGCTGGTGCGCTCCGGCAAGCGCGCCTCGGTAACCTGCCGGGTGTTCAACCCGCTGCCGCAGTTGTTGCGCAACGTGCGCTATCGCGGCGCCTCACCCCTGGCGCTGCCGCATATCCAAACCTCCATCGAGGCCGCCGCCGCGCGGCTGGCGGGCACCGGGCGCGTGCTGATCCGCCCTTCCGGCACCGAGCCCTTGATCCGCGTGATGGCGGAGGGGGAGGACCACATGCTGATCGAGGACATCGTCGATGGCCTCTGCGTTGAAATTGCCGCCGCCACCGCGCGGGCCGCTGAATGAGCAAGCCCATGGTTGCGCGCGTGCTCACCATCGCGGGGTCTGATTCCGGCGGCGGCGCTGGAATCGAAGCTGATCTCAAAACCATCTCGGCGCTGGGCGGCTATGGCTGCACCACCATCACTGGGCTTACCGCGCAGAACACGCTGGGGGTGAGAGCCGTTCACCCGGTGCCGGCGGATTTCGTGGTGCTTTGCCTGCGTGCCGTGCTGGAAGATATCGGCGTGGATGCGATCAAGCTTGGCATGTTGACCAGCGAGCCCATTATCCGCGCTGTGGCCGCCAACCTCCCGGGGGACGTGCCAGTGGTGCTGGACCCGGTGATGGTTTCCACCTCCGGCGCCGCACTGCTGCCGGATGGCGCTGTCGCCGCACTGATCTCGGCGCTGATTCCCAAAGCCGCACTCATCACGCCCAATCTGCCGGAGGCCGCGAAGATCACCGGGATGCCGGTGGAGACCGAGGCGCAGCGGATTGCGGCCGGGTACCGGCTGCTGGAGATGGGGGCAAAGGCGGCCCTGGTGAAAGGCGGGCACGGCAACGAGGCAGAGCTGACAGACCTGCTGATCACACCCGGGCGTGTGGTGGCCATCACCCTGCCGCGCATTGAAAGCCGCAACACCCACGGCACCGGCTGTACTATGTCCTCGGCCATCGCCACCAGCCTGGCGCAAGGGCTGGAGCTGGAAGCCGCGGTGCGAAGAGCGCGGGACTATCTGCAAGCCGCCATCGCCACCGCGCCGGGTATTGGCGCCGGGCATGGGCCGGTAAACCATCTGGTATGGCAGTCAGGGGGTTGACCTGAACGCCGCTCCGGCCTGAGCTACACAGGACGCCGTTCGCGAATCGGAGGCAACATGTCCTGGCTGCACAATCCGCTCACCGGCCCGGAAGGCGGGGCCGAGCTGGTCATCACCCCGATCACCCATGACATTGGCGGTTTGCGGGTGCGCCGTGCCTTGCCGCACGCCAAGCAGCGCATGGTGGGGCCGTTCGTGTTTCTGGACCATATCGGCCCCGCGACCTTCGAGCCGGGCCATGGGCTGGATGTGCGGCCGCATCCGCATATCGGCCTCGCCACCATCACCTACTTGATGCAGGGACGGATTTTCCATCGGGACACGCTGGGCAGCGCGCAGGAAATCCGCCCTGGCGAGGTGAACTGGATGACGGCCGGGCGTGGCATCGCCCATTCGGAACGCAGCCCGGACGATGCGCGGCAACACGGCCAGCCGATGCTCGGCATTCAAAGCTGGGTTGCCCTGCCCAAGGAAAATGAAGAGGCCGCGCCAGGGTTTTTCCATTACGAAGGCGCCAGCCTGCCGCAGCTTGAGGATGGCGGCATCGTGGCGCGCGTTATCGCGGGCAATGCCTATGGCGAAACCTCGCCGGTTAAGGTGTTTTCCGGCACGCTGTATGTGGATGTAAGCCTTGCCGCGGGCAGCGCCCTGCCGCTACCCGATGAGCATGAGGAACGCTCGGCGCAAATTGTCTCCGGCGAGGTGGAAATTGCCGGAGAGCGGTTTGGCGAGGGGCAATTGCTCATCTTCCGCCCTGGCGATGCCATCACCATCCGCGCCGTTACCGATACCCGGCTGATGCTGCTGGGCGGCGCGCCGCTGGATGGCCCTCGCCATATCTGGTGGAATTTTGTCTCAAGCTCGACAGAGCGTATCGAACAGGCGAAACAGGATTGGGCGCAGCGCCGCTTCGGGCTGGTGGCGGGCGACGAAACAGAGTTCATCCCGCTGCCGGAAACCAAACCGGCCGGCGCATAAGGAGAGAGGCATGAGCGAGAGCGTAACCGTTACCGTCACCCGGCAGGAAGATTTCCGGTTCCTCGTGGAATTCGGGCCGCAATACGCCACGATGATCGCGGATGAACCCATGCCCATCGGGGTGGATTCAGGCCCTTCGCCGCAGCATCTGCTGGCGGCCGCCATCGCCAACTGCCTCTGCGCCAGCCTCACCTTCGCCTGCCGGAAATATCACGAGGACCCGGGCGAGTTCTCCGCCACCGTCACCGCCGAGATCGGCCGCAACGAGAGAAACCGGCTGCGGGTCCAGGAGCTTGATGTGCGCATCACGCTCAACGGCTCGCCAGAGGCCGTGCCGCATCTGGCCCGCGCGCTGGCCACGTTCGAGGATTTCTGCACCGTAACGGAAAGCGTGCGCCACGGCATAGACGTGAAGGTGAGCGTGTTCGGGCCGGATGGCGCAAAACTGCACTGAGCTTTAAATTCCGCCCCGGGCAGGCTAAAGAAGCCCGGCCCGCAAGGGCGGCGCCTACACATGTCTCCGTAGCTCAGCAGGATAGAGCACCAGATTCCTAATCTGGGGGCCGTGGGTTCGAATCCCGCCGGGGACATACCTTTTTCAAAACATCACGGTATCATGCGGATTTTCGCCCAGCGCCTGTTCGATGGTGAAGATTTCACCGGCCCCGCCACCGTCGAGGTCGCGGGCGGGCGGATCGTATCGGTGCAGCC
>JAGWZS010000182.1 GCA_018971905.1 Rhodospirillales bacterium
CCGGCCGAAGGGGCGGACGCGGTGGCATACCATAAGAGCGCCGCTGCGCTATCGGGTTTTTCCAAGACGGGGCTGACGGATATTCACGACATTGTGCCATGGATCCGTTTTCTGGTTTCTGACGGGTGGTGGATGACCGGGCAGACCATTCTGGTGAATGGTGGCTATACCACAAAATGAGATAAAAAAGGGCGCCGAAAGGCGCCCCTTTTGGGTCAGCCTTCCGGCAGCTCGTAGCCTGCGGTCTCCAGCATGGCGTGGTCTGAGACTTCCACCAGGGCGGCGCGGTCGAACCCGTTGAAAGCGGTGCGCAGGCAGGTGCCGTAGGCGCCGAGCTGGCCGATCTCGATCCAATCCCCCTCGGCGACGTCACCCGGCAGGAGGAAGGGGCCGTTCATCACATCCAGGCTGTCGCAGCTGGGGCCGAAGAAGCCGAAGGGCGCATCCGGCGCGCCATGGCCAGTGCGGGCGCGCAGCAGGCGGGTGGGAAAGCGGAAGCGCAAAGCCCCGGCATCGGCGAGGGCGCCGTAAACGCCGTCGTTGATGTAAAGCATGTTGCCGCGGCGCATCTGCACCTGCACCACCACGGAGGCGCCGCCGCCGACGAGGGCGCGGCCGGGCTCTGCCCAGAGCTTCAGCCCGGGCATTTGCAGCGCCTCGTAGGCGGCGGCGATCTCGGCCATGAAGGCGCCAAGGGGGGGCGGGTCCATTTCTGGGTACGCAACGGGGAAGCCGCCGCCGATGTCCAGTACATCCACCCGCACGCCGGCGGCGCGGATAACCTCGCCCGCGCGCTGCATGGCGTCGCGCCAAGCCAGCGGGTCCATGCATTGCGAGCCGACGTGGAAGGCGAGGCCAAGCTTGCCCGCCAGCGGGCGGGCTTGGCGCAGCAGGGAGATGGCGGCATCCGGCTCGGCACCGAATTTTTTGGAGAGATTGATGGCCGCACCGGTTTCCGGCAGGGCAAGGCGGATGAACAGGCCAGGCTTGGTCTCCGGCTTGGTGGTTTCCGGCTTGCTCAGTTCCTGCACGATCTTGGTGAGTTCGCTCCCGTCATCGAGCACGAAATCGCGCACGCCGTGCAGCATCCAGGCTTCGCGGATGGCGGAGCGGGCCTTCACCGGGTGCATGAAATGGATCTCAGCACCAGGGAGCAGGCGGCGGACGAGCTGGACCTCGGAGATGGAGGCGCAGTCGAAATGGCGCACCCCGCCATCCCACACGGCGCGCAGCACGGCGGGTTCGGGGTTGCACTTTACGGCATAGAGCACGTCGCCATTAAAAGCGGCGCTGAACGCACGAGCAGTGTTGCTGATGACGCCTGGGCGCACGCAATGCAGCGGCTCCTCCGGGCGGAGGGTTTCTACCATCTCATGCACGCTGGGGAAGGTTTTTTCCTCCGCGCGCAGGGAGAGGTGGCGGTGCAGCGGGCCCACGGCCGCGCGGTTTTCGATCAGGCTCATCATGTTGGTCCCCGGCAAACGGAGGCAGGCAGAGTCTAGCCCGCCATGAACTTGGAAAGGAAGGAAATTTAAGACGCGCGGGAGGCGCGCTTCCTCAAGCGGTGGCTTGGTTCAGATGTTTGACTGGGGACTTCGCATCGTTATGAACCGCTCGAGCAGCAACATCAAAACTCTCCCAATTGATCCCGGCTTCGGGGAAGCCGATTCTACCAGGATGCGTCTCGTCGTTACTGTGCCTGGGCTGTCCAGGTTCGCGGCACGTGCGATGCATCAGACACGCTCCAACCGGAGCGGGACGAATAGCCTTTAGGGCAGAAAATGCCGTTCGTGATATGTTGTTTTCTGTAACCTCCTATTCTGCGTGCCGGGGGGTCAGGCCATTATGCGTGCAGGGGCTTGTACAAGATTGCGCGCGGAGGGGTCGTTGCTTTGGCTGTCCTGCCGGTGGTCTATGGCCATATAGCCGCGGCCCCAATTGGTCTCGATGAAATCCTCCACACCCAGGGCCTGCAATTTTTTACGAATCTTGCAGATAAACACATCTATAATTTTAGGGTTTGGCTCGTCCAGCCCGCCATAGAGGTGATCGAGGATTGCTTCCTTGCTTAATACGACGCCTTTGCGCAGCGCTAGGATCTCCGCGATCTGGTATTCTTTCTTGGTCAGCGTGACAGGTTTGCCGTTCGCGTAGATTTTCTTCGCGTTCATGTTGATTTCAACCTGGCCGAGGCGCAGCGCGTTTTCATGAAAGCCGCGAGAACGGCGAATCAGGTTTTGTACTTTCATGAAGATCTCTTCGTGGGAGAGAGCATCCACGATCAGATCATCCGCGCCGGTTTGCAGCACACGCAGACGAATGGCTTCGCTCATGGAGCGGGCTACGGCAATCAGTGGTGCACGCACGCGGCCGACGCGCAGCTTGCGAATGAGTTCGAGATCTCCCAGCCGACTCTCCGACAGCCGTAACAGGATGGCGTCGTAGTCGTAGAACTTCACCAAGTCGAGCGCTTCTTCGGGGTCGGTCGTTTCATCGACGATCGCCATACGAGAGCGGAGAAAGGCAGTTAGAAGGTCTTTTTTATTTGAGATTGTCTCAAAAGAGAGGATTTTCATTTTAGCCTCCGTCGTTGTGAGGCAAGCACTACAACCAATGAGGGTATTCGTCAATAAATTTATTCAATTATGGATTGTAGCGTGTAAAAATTAAGATAAACCTATTTAAATAGTTAATAAACAATTTCCGCAATACGGCCGGCTGGATTATTTAAGATCTTTCAATTAGTTGTGGTTCAGGTTGTGTGAGTGGCGCAGCAGCGCAGCAAGGCGCTGGCGGTGTCGCTCCAGCTTGGTGGGGTGAAGCTTTGGGCAATTCGCGCGGCGGCTTCGGCCACGAGGGCGGGTTGTTCGATCCAGGTGCGAATTTTTTCTTCCGCTTCGGTGAGATTGTCGGGGTCGAAATAGCAGCAGAAAGAGCCGCCTGCTTCCGGGATGGAGGAGCTGTTGGAGGCGGCGACCGGCTTGCCAAAGCACAGCGATTCCGTGACCGGCAGGCCCCAGCCTTCATAAAGCGACGGGTACAGTGTGAAGAGGCAATGCTGGTAAAGGGCGGCGAGCTGGGTTTCCGTGGGTTGGTCCACGAATAGGATTTTGCCGCCGAGATATTCGGCGTTTTCGAGTTGCTGCATCAAATCCGCGGTGAGCCAGCCGGCCTTGCCCGCGAAAACCAGCGTGGGCACGTTGTCGGCCGAGGGGCTGTTCAGCAGATGCCGCCAGACGCGCACCATGCCGGCGTGGTTCTTCCGGGCTTCGATGGTGCTGACCAACAGGACGTAAGGCTGGGCCAGCGGGCGGGGCAGGGGAGTGGCGAGGATCTGCCCCGTGCCGCCGGGCGGCAGTTTGCTGCGCGGCGGCACGGGGCGGTTGCGGCGCTCCAGGCAGAATTTCAGATCGCTCAATGTATTGTCGGAAATGGCGAAGATACGGTCCGCCTGGGGCACGGTTTCGTTGAGCCAGGCAGAGAAATCCTGAACCATGGAATGGGTGCACCATTCAGGAAAGAGGTCTGGGATCATATCGTGCGCGAAGAGGCCCAAGCGTGCGCCGCTGCTGCGGAGATGGCTTAAAAAGGTCGGAGAATATGGCTGCTCCCAGGAGACGCCGAGGTTGACCAGCCAGTCTCCGGGTTGCAGGGCAATGGGCCTGGCCGTGGATTCAAAAGCCGGATTTATGGCGGGCAGCGGGGAGGGTGGGGCCGGACGGAAGATGGTAAGGCCAGCCTTGGCCAGGGCTTTTATCGCCCGGCCACCGCTTATACTGGAGCGGTACAGCTCGCCCAGGGGCAGGCGGTAATGGAGGGGGAGCCGACGCGCCATGGTGAACAAGCGTGAGGGCCGGGCATCGGGTTTTGGGGTTGGCGTGGAGAGTGGGGCGGGGGCAGAATCCGGCTGATCTGTCATGGCGCGGACGCGCGCTTCCAGAGCCGCAAAATTAACCGGGATGAGGTGGGTGCCGAGACCGTTGCGGCGACAGAAGCCGACCTCATGCCCTTCGGCGGACAGGCGCGCCGCGGCAGAGCAGACTTCGAAGCTGAAACGCTGGATGCCGGTTGGGCGTTTGGCAACTTGAAAAAAACGGATCAGATCGTCAACGTCCAGCCAGACAGTCATTCAG
>JAGWZS010000183.1 GCA_018971905.1 Rhodospirillales bacterium
ACCAGGGGAGTCTGGCAGGTTAGCCATGCGGGGTCATACGCCTCAGGCGGTTCGCCCAGCAAAGTGGTGAGGCGATAGGCGGCGTTGATCTGCTTGGCTTGCAGCGGCGGCAATTTGGATTGCAAAGCCTCAAGCTGGGCCTGCACCCCGGCGACATCGAAGCCCGTGGCGCGGCCGTTTTCATGCAGCAGGCGCGCAAACGCCAGGGACTGATTTTGCAGCGCGATGGCATGGCGGAGTGCCGCGAGCTGGTTGCCGGCATCGCAGATATCAGCGTAGGCGCGCGTGGTTTCCGCGGCGACGCTCACCTGCACAAGGTCGCGCGCGTCGGCCGCTGCCTGGCTGTCGTCGTTCGCGGCTTCAATGCCGCGCCGGATGCCGCCGAACAAATCGGCATCGTAGCTGACGGTGATGCCGACATTATAGCGCTCCAGTTGCGCCGCGGGGATTTTGCTCAAGACAGCTTGCGCTGACCTCTGACCATAATCCGTGGAGTCGCTGGTGGTAACGCTGGCTTCCCGCCCGGCTTTTGCCGCGGCCAGCAATGCGTAGGCGCTTTCCAGATTCGCCTGCGCCACCCGCAGGTTTGTGTTGGCGGCAAAGGCGCGCTGTACCAGGGCGTCAAGCGTTGGGTCATCATATAAATGCCACCAATTGTCAGGCGGGTTTGCAATTTGCGTGGCTGTGTTGTCGGCCAGGAAGTTGGCTTGCGCGGCGGGGTTGTTGATCATCGCCGTGCGGGGAAGCTTATAATTTGGCCCCACCGTGCAGCCAGCCAACAGCAATATCGCCAGCGGTGCGCAAAGGCGCCGCGCGCGGCCCTCTACCACGGCCAGCTCCTCTGTTCCGTGGCTTCGCCCTGCCGGGGCAGGATTTCAACCGAAGCGGTTTGGCCAGCAATCAGCCGGATGCCTTTTGGCACCTCATCGATTGCGATTCTGACGGGGATGCGCTGCGCCAGGCGCACATAGGTATATTCTGGCTGGATGTTGTCGAGCATGTTTGGGCTTGGGTCGCGCTCCCGGTTCACGATGCCAGCGGCGATGCTTTCAACATGCCCGTGAATCACCCCGGCCACGCCCATCAGCCGCACATCTGCCTTGTCGCCAATGTTGATGGCGGGGATTTTGGTTTCGACGAAATACCCCTCGATCCGGAGGGAAGACGTATCGACCAGCGCGAACGCCTCCTTGCCGGCGGTCAGATAGTCGCCAGGCTGCAGGGTCATGTTGGAAACAACCCCATCCACCGGCGCGCGCAAAACCGTGCGGGCGAGATTCAACTGCGCGAGGCCCAGCGCGGCCTTGGCGGCGGCCACGGCGCTCTGCAACAAGCCAACTTGTTCCGTGCCTTTTTCGAGGGTCTCGGTATCAACCAGCGCGGAGAGGGCATGGTTGCGGCGGTCATCGCGGATGGCCTGCGCCAGGGCGATCTGCTGGCTGGCAAGCGCCGCCTGCGCCTGCGCCAGGGCAAGCTGATAGCGTGACTGATCGATCGTTAGCAGGGGTTGGCCTTTTTTCACGGTCTCATTGTCGCGCACATCAACGCTGGTGACCCATCCGCCAACATCCGGCGTAACCTGCACAATATCCGCCGCGACCTTGCCGTCGCGGGTTGTGGGCTGGACCTGATAACGGATCCAGAGTGCCACGGTTATGGCCGCCGCGATGATCAGCAGCAGGAAGGTGGAAAACGCCTTGGCAACATGTTCACGGTTCATGGGTAGCGCGCACTCAGTAAGGGTAAAAACCGGTTGGCCATAATGGAAAGCCCCCACCAGAACGAGAGAAAGAGCGTAAGGTCAAGCAGGATGGGCCGCCAGACAAAGCGGCCGATAG
Source organism: Rhodospirillales bacterium (assembly GCA_018971905.1). Classification (GTDB taxonomy): domain Bacteria; phylum Pseudomonadota; class Alphaproteobacteria; order Acetobacterales; family Acetobacteraceae; genus Acidocella. The sequence goes on from JAGWZS010000183.1 coordinate 1,839, forward strand.
GGAGCCGTTGCAGGAGGACATGCGTGGCCAGGGCAAGAAGGCCCGCGGCAGCGGCCGTGGCAAGCCCGGTGGAAACGAAACCACCGAAGAAATCAAGTTGCTCAATCATCCTGGCCTGCGCGGCCGGGGTGTCTGTGGGAGCCTTTCTGAGAGTGACATGCCAGCCGCCATAAAGTGTATATTATATACACCTTTATAATTGATTGAAACTGCGCGCAAGCGCAATACCGCGTGAACGGCCCCCGGATGGCGCTGGGTGTCAGGCGCCAGGCGCCATGTCTGGGGGGCTTTGAAACATGGCGGCTTGCCCGTGCAGCGTTCCCGCTTCGTCGGCCAATTGCCAGACAATGGCGTTCTCGATCCAGAACTGCTGGCCGGAGCGGGCGATGCGCAGGCCGCGGTAATGCTCGATAAAGCCGGCGGTTGCCACTTCATCCAGCAGGCGCTGCCGCTCCGCGCGGTTGGGCGCCTCGGCCGAAAGCCGGGACGGCAGGCGGGTGATCTCGTCCCATTCATAGCCGAAACATGTTTGCGCGGCGCGGTTGGCGTAGGTGAAGATGGGGTCTGCCTGGGTATCGTGCGCCAACACGCAGAACGGAGCGCTCTGATACAGCCAGGACGCCTGGGCCGCCACGTCGCGGTGTCTCACGTTTGGGTCGGGAATCAACGCGCGGCCGAGCAGGCGGGCGAAGCTGGAGGCGAGGAGATGATAGAAGCGCGGGTTGTGCGCATTGTCCATCTCCTGTTTCAAGCCATCAGGCCCGCCAGCCGGGTGGAGATGATCGCCTCGGCCTCGGCCATGATGCGTGACACCAGCTGCGCGCAACTGGGAATATCGTGAATCAGCCCCTGCACCATGCCCGCACTCCAGATGCCGTGTTCGGTATCGCCCGAGAGCAGCCCCTCACGCCCGCGTGCACCTTTCACCAGATGCGCCAGCGCCTCAAATGGTGCGCCGCTGGCCTCAATCTCGCGCACCTGCTGGCTGATGCTGTTGCGCGCCACGCGGGCGGTGTTGCGGTAGGCGCGTAAGATCAGATCCGTCGCGCGTTCGTCGTTGGCGACCAGGGCTTGTTTGAAGGCGTCGTGGATCGGCGCCTCTTTTGTGGCGCAAAAGCGGGTGCCCATGTTCACACCTTCAGCCCCCAGCGCCAGTGCCGCCACCAGCCCCCGCGCATCGCCAATGCCGCCGGAGGCCAGGATCGGGATTTTCAGCTTGTCCGCCGCGGCGGGGGTCAGAACCAGGCCGGGAATATCGTCCTCCCCGGTATGGCCCGCGCATTCAAACCCGTCGATGGACACCGCATCCACCCCCAGCCGTTCGGCGCTCAGCGCGTGGCGCACGGCGGTGCATTTATGAATGACCTTCACCCCATGAGCCTTGAAATCCTCCACATGCTCCTGCGGCGTGTGGCCCGCCGTTTCGGCGATTTTTACCCCGCTTTCGATGATGGCGCGGCGGTATTCAGCATAAGGCGGCGGGTTGATGGAGGGCAGGATGGTGAGGTTCACGCCGAAGGGCTGGTCGGTCATGGTTTGGCACCGCGCGATCTCTTTCACCAAGGCCTCTGGCGAGGGTTGGGTGAGGGCGGTGAGGATGCCCAGCGCGCCGGCATTGGAAACGGCGGAGACCAGTTCCGCCGTGCCGACCCATTGCATTCCGCCCTGCACGATGGGGTGTTTGATGCCGAATGTTTCGGTGAAGCGGGTGCGCAGCATGGAACATCCTCCTGACCGGGAGATAAGGCGCAACGGAAGAAACTGGCAATAGGAATTTAATTAAATAGTTAAGCAAAAATCTTGCATTGCGTGGGTGGTGCCCATAAGCTGGCGCCGCTGCTTTTGGGGTGATGACATTCGTGAACGCTGAACCATCTCCACGCCCCCGCCGTAACTCCGCCGCGCAATTGCTGGAGGCGGCGAGCCAGATTCTGGCGGAACGCAACTCCACCGAGGTTTCGCTGAGCGATATTGCGGCGGCGTCCAGCCTCAATGCCGCGCTGATCAAATATCATTTCGGCAACAAGGAAGGGCTGCTGCTGGCGCTGGTGCGGCGTGATGCCGAGGTGGCGCTGGCGCAGCTTAACAGCCTGGTGGAAATGCCGCTCGCCCCAGAGCAGAAGATTCGCATTCACGTATCGGGCATCATCAACACCTATGCCCGGCATCCGTATCTCAACCGGCTGCTGCACGAGCTGCTGGAGAGCAAGGATGAGGCGGTGGTGCGTGAGCTGAACGCGTTTTTTGTGAAGCCATTGGCCGCGGCGCAGGCGGCGTTGCTG
>JAGWZS010000184.1 GCA_018971905.1 Rhodospirillales bacterium
CCCAGCTTCGGGATCGACAGCCCGCCCGTCGCCACGGCAAGATTTTTGGCGCGGAACACCCCGTGATCTGTCTCCACGCGAAACGCGCCGTCGTGAGACACCTCCCGCACCGTCACGCCGCAATGCAGGGCGGCATCGCCCATCCGTTCCAGCAGCATCGCCACAATTTGCTGTGCCGAGCCATCACAGAATAGCTGCCCCAGGGTTTTCTCATGCCAGGCGATGCCAGCCCCCTCCACCAGCGTCAGAAAATCATGCGGGGTGAACCCCGCCAGGGCTGATTTGCAGAAATGCGGATTGGTGGAGAGGAAGTTCTTGGCACTCACCTCAAGATTCGTGAAGTTGCAGCGCCCACCGCCGGAAATCAAAATCTTCCGGCCCGGCTCTGGCCCATGTTCCAGCACCGCCACGCGCATTCCCGCGTGCGCCAGGCTGCCCGCGCAAAACAGCCCGGCGGCACCCGCGCCAATCACCACCGCATCGTCAATGTCGCGCATGGGGGCTCTCTAGCCTTTTGCTCCGCCCCGCGCCAGGATGGCACCAATAATACACGGAGAGAAACCATGGCCAAGGGCAAGATGTCATCCTTCGACTGGGCTGATCCGCTGCGGCTGGAGGCAGCCCTTACCGAGGAGGAACGCGCCATCCGCGACATGGCCCATGCCTACGCGCAGGAAAAATTGCTGCCGCGCGTGCTGATGGCCTTCCGGGAGGAGCGGTTCGACCGCGAGATCATGAACGAGCTGGGCGAGCTGGGGCTGCTCGGCGCCACACTTTCCACCCATGATTGCGCGGATGTCTCCTATGTTGCCTACGGCCTCATCGCCCGCGAGATCGAGCGTGTGGATAGTGGCTACCGTTCCGCCTACTCGGTGCAATCCTCGCTGGTGATGTACCCGATCTCCGCGTTCGGCTCCGCGGCGCTGAAGGATAAATATTTACCCAAACTGCGCACCGGCGAATGGGTGGGCTGCTTTGGCCTGACAGAGCCAGATGCCGGGTCAGACCCCGCCGGCATGCGCACCATCGCCAGGAAGGTCGATGGCGGTTATCTTATTTCCGGCTCGAAAACCTGGATCAGCAATTCCCCCATCGCGGATATCTGCCTGGTCTGGGCAAAGGACGAGGCGGGCGATATTCGCGGCTTTCTCATCGAGCGCGGGGCCAAGGGCCTCACCACGCCGAAGATCGAAGGCAAGGTCTCGCTGCGCGCCTCCATCACCGGCATGATCATGATGGATGAGGTGTTCGTGCCCGAGGACGCGATGCTGGATGTGAAAGGCCTGCGCGGCCCGTTCTCCTGCCTCAATAATGCCCGTTACGGCATCGCCTGGGGTGCGCTGGGTGCGGCTGAATTCTGCTGGCATACGGTGCGGGAGTACACGCTCGGCCGCAAGATGTTCGGAAAACCCTTGGCCGCCACACAGCTGATCCAGAAAAAACTGGTGGACATGCAGACCGAGATCACACTTGGCCTGCACAGCGTTTTGGCGCTCGGCCGGCTGATGGATGCAGGCGAGGCTGCACCGGAAATGATCTCACTGCTGAAGCGCAACAATTGTGGCAAGTCGCTGGATATCGCCCGTCAGGCGCGGGATATGCTGGGCGGCAACGGCATCGCGGACGAATACCACGTCATCCGCCACATGGTGAATCTGGAATCCGTGAATACCTATGAAGGCGCACACGACGTGCACGCGCTTATTCTCGGCCGGGCGCAAACCGGACTTTCGGCATTTTGAATCTTTAATAAAATAGCATGCGATTCTGACTTTGAATACGCTTTGGTTCCGGTCAGGTCAGCACCGGCTCCAAATCCACCGCCACATGCAGCATGTGGCGGCCACCACCCAGAATAATGCCACGCAGAGGCGACACGTCTGAAAAATCCCGGCCCCAGGCAAGGGTAACATGTTCGTTGCTGACCAGCAGGTTGTTGGTTGGGTCGAAATCCACCCAGCCGACCTCCGGCCCTGCCCAGGCGCCTATCCAGGCATGGCTTTGGTCCGCGCCGCGCCGTTTCTCCTGCCCTGGCGGCGGCAGCGTACAAAGGTAGCCCGACACATACCGCCCCGGCAGGCCAAGGGCCCGCAGGCAGGCGAGCATGAAATGCGCATAGTCTTGGCAGACCCCGGTACGCGTGTACAAAATTTGCAACGCGGTCGTGAAGTTGTTGGTAACGCCAGGCCGGTAGGTCATTTCCATGAAGATGCGCTGGTTCAGTTCCAGCAGGGCCTCCAGTATGGTGCGGCCGGGCAGGAAGCTCACCGCCGCATAATCGGCTATTTCATTGGCAGGCATGGCCAGCCGGCTTGGCAGGCAGAATTCCGCCACCTCCAAATCCTGCTGCCCCCAGGTGGCAACGGCCTCCCACCGCGGGGTCTCTGGCGGCGGGGGCGGGGCGGGCAGGTTCACCTCAGCCGTGGCGCTCAGGCTGACGCTGAACTGCTTATGCGCGCCTGCCAGGGAGACCATGGTGGTGGGGTTGCCGAAATGGTCTACCTCATCACGCCGGCAATCCGGTGCGGGAAAGATGTCCAGTTGCGCCTCGCGCACAGACTGCCCTGGCCGTTCGCGCGGGAGCAGATGCATGAAATGCGTGCCGATGACCACGGGCTCGGCATAATCGTAGGTTGTGCTATGGTGCAGGCGGTAGAGCGTCATGTCGCGGTGCAGCTTGGCAGATTATTGCGCTGCTTCCAAAATCTCTTCTTCTTCCAGCGTATGCGCTTCCGGTAACAGGGTGAAGAAACGGCGGTGCACGCGGTCTGAAAGTTGACGCAGCTTTGCCGCAATGCCGCCCAGTGCCGTGTTAAGGGGGGTGGCGCCGGCGGCAAGATTGGTCACGTCTTGCAGTAATTGCCTTGCGGTTTCGGCATCGTCGTCGGCGCCCAGCCGCTCCAGGCAGGCGCGCAGCGCATGACACTGAAACGCCAGCGCGCGAGGGTTGGAAAGTTCTGTCAGCAGCATGGCCAGCACCGGGCCGGGGGCAAGAATGCCGGCATGGCGCAGTTCGTAGCTCAGCACCGAATCGGCGATTTCGATTCCCAGCGCCATGCCTGGTTCCAGCCGTCTCACCGGGCCGCCTAGCAAAATGGCCAGGGTTTCCGCCAGGGTTTCGCCGCGTTCCAGCCGCCGCCCCATTTCCAGGAACAGCCAGCCGCCATCGCGGGACATATTCTCTGCCGCGATACCCGCGAAGGTGGCGGCAAAGCTGAGCATGGCCGGCAAGGCGGCTTCTTCGTTTGGCAGCGCCTCGCGGGCTTGTTGCAGGGCGAAGCGTACGGTGGCGAGCATGGAGGGGGAAAGCCGTTCGGACGAGGCATCCACAAGGCGCGCCACCTCTTGCAGCAGCCGGTCGATGGGCCGGCGCTGCGCCAGCGTTTGTCGCAGCAGCCGCCCGGAGATGGCAAAGCCCGCCACATCTGGCGGCAGCAATCCGGCCTGGCCAAGGCAGCGGGAAAGGAGGGTGCGCTCGGCCATGTCCCGTGGCAGGGAGGTGCCGGATTCAAGCCGTGGCAGGGCCAGCATCAGCAGCCGGGCCGCGGCCTCCAGCCGTTCCACGGAGCGGCCCAGCCAGAACAGATTATCCGCCAGGCGTGAAGGCAGGTACGCGGCGGCCAGAAACTTTACATGCTCAGGCGGTTCCGCCGGGGCGGCGCCGGCAATCGTGTGCGGTTCTTCGCTATCCAGCACCCAGAGATCCTTGATCCCGAGGTGCGCTGGCGCGTCTGCGGTGGCCAGCGGCAGGCCAAGCCCGCCCGGCAGCACTTGCCACTCGGCGCCATCGCGCCAGGCAAACAGGCGCAGGCACAACGGTGCCTTGGCTGGCTCACCAGCCGCCCCCAGAAACGGCGCCAGGGAAGCAAGGTGTTCGGCGCCCATGCCGGCAAGCGGTAATATTTCGCTCTGGCCGAGCAGAGGGGTGAACAGCTGCTGGATATATGGCTGCAGGGTTGAGGATTCGAGCAGCTTGCTGCCGGGTGCGTTGAGCATGGAAAGCACCCCGGCGCGGATAGCCCCGAAGGCGCCGGGAATACCCGCTCCTGGCTTGCCACCCTGTTCCAGCGGGTCCA